>JAICRQ010000296.1 GCA_025966435.1 Anaerolineales bacterium
CGGTACGCTGGAAGAGTTGTATAAGTTCGCAGGCGCGCAAATCACTACTGAGAAGCCAAAAACACCCCAAAAACACACCATCGCAGCCGGCGATTCCTTTGAATCGATTGCAAATAAATATGGCGTCACCGTCCGAGAATTGGTCAGCGCGAATCCTCAACTGCTGAAAACAGGGGATCAACTCTCTATTCCGGTGGCGATCGCGATTCCAGCGGAGGAAGGCACTTCCTCCACACCACGGACGTATACGGTCAAACCGGGCGATACCCTGACTGTGATTGCGATCAAGTTTGGCACAACTGTGCCTGCGATTGCGTCCGCAAACAATATTAAGAATATCAACAACATCAGTGTGGGACAGGTGTTGACCATTCCGTAACAAATATTTTCGTGACAATATAAATGTCTCCGAGACCTTTACGATTTCGGAGACATTTGCCTGTGTACCTGTCTACGGGTTTACCTCTCCTACGGATACACTCTCTTGATCGTGCGGGGGAAAGGAATCGCCTCGCGGATATGCTCGATGCCGCACAGCCATGCCGTAACACGCTCCACGCCCATACCGAAGCCGGCATGAGGGACAGAGCCATACTTACGCAATTCCAGATACCACTTAAACGCGTCCTCGGGCAATCCTTCTTTATGGATGCGAGCCAGCAGCGCATCGTGGTCGGACATGCGCTCCGAGCCGCCGCAGATCTCGCCATAGCCCTCAGGCGCAAGCAGGTCGACGGATTTGCAGACCTCCGGGCGACCGGGCCAGGGTTCCATGTAAAACGCTTTGACAGCACTCGGATAGCCGTAAACAAACAAAGGTTTGTCATTTAACTTGGTCAGCTCCACTTCATGCGGCGCGCCGAAGTCCATGCCCCATTCAAATTTGAGCAGTTCTTTGCGTTCGGGGTCGGTCTCTTTTTCGTACAGGTCGATCAGATATTTCGCTGCGTCGTCATAAGACATACGGGGAAAAGGCGCTTGGATATTCTCTAACTTGGAGACATCTCGTCCCAGGAATTTTAGTTCAGCGGCACAATCACGCAAAATCGTTTGAGCGATGTGTGTAATTAAGCCTTCCTCTACTTCCATCAGGCCGTCCAGGTCACAGAAGGCGATCTCCGGCTCAAGCATCCAGAACTCGGTGAGGTGGCGGCGCGTCTTCGATTTTTCCGCACGGAAGGTAGGACCGAAGCAGTAGACTTTTCCGAAGGAAAATATATTGGCTTCGTTGTAGAGCTGGCCTGTCTGGGCAAGATACGCAGAGCCTTCATCGAAATAAGGCGTTTCGAAGAGGGTCGTTGTCCCTTCTGCTGCAGCAGGGGTGAGGATGGGTGTGTCCAGGTTGAAAAAGCCGTGGCTATCCAGGTATTCCCGCACCGCCGACATAACCCTTACACGCACCTTCAGGATCGCCCACTGGCTCTGCATACGGATCCACAGGTGACGGTGGTCAAGCGCGAAGTCCACACCGTGGTCCTTGAGGGACATTGGATAATCGAGCGCCGCTTCCTGCACGATTTCGATCTGCTTCAACCCCAACTCATATCCACCCGGGATGCCCGGTGCGCGTTTATCCTCGCGGACAGGTCCCGTAATAATGACTGACGACTCTTGTGGCAGGCGCATCACACGGTCGAAAACTTCAGGCTCGAGATCGCCCTTGAAGGCAACGCACTGGATAAAACCCGACCCGTCACGGATGAGCAAAAAGACCAGCTTGCCCTTATCGGTGCGGTTGTAGACCCATCCTTTGATTGTGACTTCCTGCCCAACATAGTTTGAAATTTGCGAAACGCTGACGTGTTCGGCCATGATTTCCTCGCTAGAGTTGTTTTAACTATTATATTTGATACTATCCGTTCTGTTGCTGTTTCAGATTATCCAAACTTTGAATCAGTAATTCTCTTGCCAACGTCGGATCTGCTTTGCCTCTTGTAGCACGGGCAACCTGCCCCATCAGCCATTGTAAGATAGTCTCTTTTCCAGCGAGGTATTGTTCCACTTCCTTGGGATTCTCATTGAGAATCTTTGTGATGGTTTCCTGAATAAATCCTTCATCTGAAACCTGAGCAAGATTCTTTTCTTTGACGATCTCGTCTGGCTTGCCGCCATTCTTGAACACTTCACTCAGCACAACTTTTCCGGAATTACCGCTAACCTTCTTGTCTGTCACCATATCGATCAATATGGCAAGATCCTCTGCAGGGACGGGAATATTTGTCACGTCAATGTTGAGATCATTCAAATGACGCATAAACTCGCCCGCGATCCACGAACTGACGGTTCTTGGTGAACTCTTTGACTTCTCGACCACCGACTCGAAGTAATCTGCCAGTGCCTTTTCAGCTGTCAACAGGCGTGCCTCCTGGGTTTTCAATTCATATTGTTCAACAAAGCGGCGTGTCTTTGCTTCTGGCAGTTCGGGCAGGGAGGCGCGGATAGAGTCGATCCAGCCTTGCTCCACAATAAGCGGAGGCAAATCTGGCTCCGGAAAGTAACGATAATCGTGGGCGCTTTCCTTGCCGCGTTGGGAATACGTCTTGCCTGTAGCTTCATTGAAGCCCAGCGTCTCCTGTTCGACCGTCCCGCCGCTCTGATAAATTTCGGTTTGGCGTTTGATCTCGTACTCAGTACTTTGAGTCAGTGCGCGGAAGGAGTTGAGGTTCTTGATCTCGGTCCGCGTGTTGAACTGGTCGCTGCCTTCTTCGCGTACCGAAATATTTGCCTCGAAGCGGATCACACCTTTTTCCATGTCACCGGAATTAACGTCGAGATATCGAAGAATAGCGTGCAGCTTGGTAGCATATACCTTCACCTCTTCAGGCGAGCGAAGATCGGGTTCTGTCACTATTTCCAGTAGCGGAACTCCGCTGCGGTTGTAGTCGATGAACGAGTGACCATCTGCATGAGAGAGTTTTCCCGTGTCCTCCTCCAGATGCACACGCCTGATTCTTACATCCTTTATACCTGTCTCTGTTTCGATTTGAATCTTCCCATTTGTCGCGAGCGGCTGGTCGTATTGCGAGATCTGATACCCCTTTGGTAGGTCGGGATAGAAATAATTCTTGCGGGCGAAAATACTCTCGGTGTGAATTTCGCAGCCGAGCGCTAGGCCCACACGGACCGCCAGCTCAATTGCCTTTTGATTAATGACTGGAAGTGCCCCAGGCTGCCCGGTGCAAACAGGACAAATATAACGGTTCGGCTTTGCGGCGATCGAATCGACAACTTCACACCCGCAAAACATTTTGGATTTGGTGAGTAATTCGGCGTGGACTTCGAGTCCGATGACGGGTTCGTATTTCATGGCGAATCGCCCCAGACTGGGGGATGCTTCGTGTGCCAGTCGGTCTGGCTTTGATACATGTGACCGATGCGCAGAAGGGTTTCTTCTGATAAATGCGGACCCATGATCTGCATCCCGATTGGAAGTCCGTTCGACATGCCGCACGGTACCGAAAGCGCCGGAATGCCCGCCAGGTTGATCGCCACGACATGCACATCCGACAAATACATATCAAGGGGATTCGTGATCTTTTCGCCAATGCGGAACGCGGTGGTCGGCGCGACGGGCGTGATGAGCGCATCACAGGTCTCGAATGCTTTTTGAAAATCCTGGCGGATCAACGTACGTACCTTTTGCGCTTTTAAGTAATAGGCATCGTAATATCCCGCGGAGAGGGCAAATGTCCCAAGCATGATGCGGCGCTTGGTTTCTGCCCCAAAACCGGCCTCACGCGTTTTCAAATAGAGGTCCAGCACGCTATCGACGTTTCGTTCAGATAGCCCAAATCGGACACCATCATATTTCGCAAGATTTGAGCTTGCTTCGGCAAACAAAATTAAGTAATAAACTGGAATTGCATATTGCGTATGTGGCAGCGAAACTTCGACGATCTCCGCCCCCAGACTTTCCATTTGTTTGATCGCTGTCCGCAGTGACGAGTCTACTTCCGGGTCCAGTCCTTCGACGAAATATTCCTTGGGAATCCCGATGCGAAGCCCGCGCAGGTTCTCCGTTTTCTTCAATGCTTCGGAGTATTGTTGAACCGGTTCAACTCGAGAGGTGCTGTCTTTCAGGTCATGACCCGCAATTGCCTCCAGCACCAGTGCAGCATCGCGGACACTGCGCGCCATGGGGCCGATCGTATCAAACGACGAGACGAGAGGGATTAATCCATAGCGAGAAACACGTCCATACGACGTTTTTAGCCCGGTGACTCCGCAAAAGGAAGCGGGCATACGGACCGATCCGCCTGTATCCTCCCCCAGAGAAAAGAGACCGAGCCCCGCTGCCACCGCCGCGGCAGAACCGCCGCTCGACCCGCCCGGGACGTGATCGAAATCCCATGGGTTGCGCGTGGTGAAGAAGCCAGAGTTCTCGGTCGATGAGCCCATGCCGAACTCGTCCATATTCGTCTTCCCAAGAAGAACGGAGCCGGCTGAATTCAGTTTCTGGATCGCCGTGCAGTCATAGAAGGGCGTGTAATTCTCCAGGATTTTGGAGGAGCAGGTTGTGCGAACACCGCGGGTCGAAAGCGAATCCTTTGCAGAATAGGGAATGCCTGTGAGAGGAGTTACGCCTTCACCCCTTTTGAGGCGCTGATCTGCCTCTCGCGCCTGCTTTATTGCCAATTCTTCTGAAACCGTCACATACGATTTGATCTGCGGGTCCACCTGCTGGATGCGTGCAAGGTAGGCGCCTGTTAATTCCTCCGAGGAAATCTTTCGGCTCAGGAGAAGCTCATGCGCCTGCTGGATGTCTAACTCGTGTACGTCCATAACTTACTGTTCCATATGAACGCGCGGGATGACGACGTAATCATCCTTCGATTGCGGGGCGTTGGAGAGGAACTCTTCGGTCGGTACA
>JAICRQ010000186.1 GCA_025966435.1 Anaerolineales bacterium
AAGCAGACCGACCAAAAGAAAGATGTAAGTACCAAACCATAATTTATCCCCCAGTTGAGGGGCAGGGGGAGGCACCGTTTCCTTTGTCCCCGCCGTCTGTTTGAGGGCAGTTTTGACTTCTTCTTGCTCTTTGAGTTGCTCTACCTGGGCTTGTTCGCTCATTCGGTCATCGTCCTTGAATTAATTCAAACCGCCTGGCACCCTGAATATACTGGATGCCAGGCGACTCGCAATTCCATACACGTTTTGGATTCGGACATCCAGCCGTGGGATACTCGCTTATGGCAGACGAACACTGAGACCGGAGTTGGGTCCCGATGGCACACCCAATTTAGGTCGCTCATCGCCCGTGTGAGCGCGCAAGTCTTCGAGCAATTCCTGTGGCGGCAGACTCGTTTCGATGCGGGCTTCCGACTCAGGGCGGGGATTCTCAACGGGCTTGGCACGATAGATCACGAGTTCGGGAATTCCATCTTCGATGGCGCGGCGAGCAAGGGCGCGAATGTAATAGCGGTTGAACTCACTCTCTGCCAGCACCTGGGCGGCGTTCTCTGCGGTCGCGGCAATGGAATAGCCCCCGCTTGGGTTCCGACGCGGCAGCGTGCGTAAAATGCGCCGATGCTCGCGCAGGCTTTGCGCCAATGTTTCATCGTTCCCGTTTTGAAGGGCATCGCGCAGCAGGTTTTCATAATCCCTTTGACCTTGCCCGCTCAAGAAGGGACTGATGTGCAGCTGGTGATTTGCAATGTCATATTCCATTTCGTCCAGCATCAGTTGGCGTGTACGATCATCCAGATTTTCAAGATATAGAGCCATAGTTCACTTCCTTTAACATTAACGTCCTTAATTCAGTGGGTGTTACAAATCCTATAGGGGACTCTTGGATTCCGCTTGTTTGGCGCAAGCGGATGTTTGACTATAGGTGCAAGTTAGTTTTTGGTAAGGACGCGGATTATTTAGAACAATTGTACTATAAATCAATCCTAGCGTACAGACTTTATTCTGACACCAGGCGGTCTTCGATCTCCCAGGCATGGTCGAGGATATGCCAGGCGACGCGGCGAGCAAAATAACGCGCCGTCCAGCGCGTACCGCCGCGCGGTCCCTTCGCGGGGATCTCGCCACGCGCTGATGCTCTTAACGCGGTCAGAATCGCCTGCTGTGTTTCTTTGAGTTGTTGATCCAGGTCTCCTGTCTTACTCTGTTGAAATTTCCAACCGACCGACTTCAAATAACCCTCATTTGACTCCAGGACATGTTCGATGACGCTCTCAAGCTGCCTGCCGCCACCGCGAGGTCCGGTGCGGAGTGACTTGCCAGAGGCTGCCTGCATACTTGCCTCCAATGCATGCAGGCATGCTTTTAATATCTTTTCAAATTGAACAAGCTCCTCAGAACTGACCGCCTTGGCATCCGCAACAGGGGGAAGCCCCGGCGCGCCAAAATCTGTCGTTGCATTGCCTTTTATTCTCTCGACAACGACAAAGGCAGACTCAGAGGATGGTGCTTTGAAGCCAAGCCGGGAGCGGCTGAGCACGCGCCCATAACGCGGTCCATACTCGAAGAGAGCCTGCAGGGCAGATTCTTCATCCCGCCCGCTGCGGCACCAACCGGGCCAGTCGAGCGCGCCGGCGAAGGTTCGCTTCTGGCCTATTTCGAGATAGACGTTAATTTTGTTGGACTTTACCATCGATCTTTTTCACCACGTCCTCGACACAGATAACACCTGCTTGAACCACCTTGGCATTGATACCTCGCAAGTGCAGCCGTTTCCCTTCCAGCGAGTTGGCGAATTTTATCGCTTCCACGCCGAACCGGTCAGAAAACTTTTTGCAGCCGGCGTGCGGCTGGGCAGAAACCTCAATAATTGCGGAACCGATGGCAAGCTGTGTACCTGGAGGGATATTGTCCTCGCTCAGGTCGAAATCAATATAGAGCTGGTCTCCAGCCAGCGCCCAGCGTTCTTCGTGCTGCGCCAGTAGCGCGATTGCTCGAGCATTCATCACTGTGATTTGTGCGTGGAGGTTTGCTGAGCCATCTGGTGTATGCCGACTGCCGCGTACTTTCCAAGTATCCCCCACGAGTCCCTCCAGGAGATCAAGCCTGCCTTCCTGTAACACAGCCCTCTCATCCACATTGGGTCTGCATACGATCATCTTCAAGGTGCCATGATCTTTCGACGCCTGGCGGATATAGTCCAAGCCTGCTTCGAGCTCCATCATCGATAGATATTCTGCCTGCAACATACGGTTCTCCTTTGCGGTTAAGTATAGCATTTGATGAGTCTCCCGACAATTTTATCCGCCGCGCGGATGATACAATCCGACTTGCCGCGGAAGAGGACAATGGCTAAGATCGAACTTATAGACGTAAGCTTAACGTACGATGCGCCCACGCAAGATCCGGTCAACCGTCTGCTTAGGATCGAGAAGGACCGCATGCCGGAGGATCTCCCGGCAAAGGCCGGTAAAGGAGTGGTGGCGCTGGATCATGTGAATCTAAAGATTCCCAACGGTAGGACGTTTGTTGTTGTGGGTCCATCGGGCTGTGGGAAAAGCACATTGCTGCGGGTGATTGCGGGACTCAACAGGGAATATTCGGGCAAGGTGCTTTATGACGGCCAGGATGTGCAAACGATTGAACCAAAGGACCGCGAAATTGGCATGGTCTTCCAGGGATATGCTTTATACCCGAATTTCAACAGCCGGGGGAATCTGTCATTTTTCTTTCGAATCAACAAGGTCAGCGACGAGGAAACGCGCGAGCGCATCCAATACACCTCGGAACTGATGGGGATCGGTTTCAACGAATTGCTACCGCGCAAGATTGGCACCCTCTCCGGTGGAGAGAAACAACGCGTGGCGATTGCACGTGCGATTGTCCGGGCGCCGCGACTGCTTCTGCTGGATGAACCGCTCTCGAACCTCGATGCAAAGTTACGTGTGCAAACTCGCTCGGAGATCAAGCGCCTGCTGCGGCGGTTCAGCATCACCAGCCTGTATGTCACCCATGACCAGGTGGAGGCGATTGCCCTCGCCGACCAGATCGTGATCATGCACCAGGGGCGGGTCGAGCAGGTGGGCACGTATCAGGAAATTATGGACAACCCTGTCAATTCGTTCGTTGCGGGGTTTTTAGGTTTACCGCCGATGAGTCTGTTTTCGGGCGGCTTTGTTTCGGGGGACAAGCTGATCTTGGACGCATATCTAATTCCTCTTCCTGAACGCGTGAGTCGTCTTGTTCAAGACAACCAGCCTGTAACGTTGGGGGTGCGGCAGGAGGCGGTTAACATCTCAGCAGTGGAAGCTTCGACCAACGGAATCGGTCTGCTGGCGGAGGTGGAATCGTTCGAAGCCGACTATGTCCATCGCACCCAGACGGTTCAACTCCGCACCGGACCGTGGACGTATTTGGCACTTTCTCCTCTGGAGATGAGCTTTCAGACTGGGCAACGAGTGCGCGTCCAGCTTGATCCTGAGCGTTTGTATTTCTTCGATACAAATTCGGGTCTGCGTCTTTGAATTTTCATCGCTCAAGCCGCCGTCCTCGGCGGCGGGACGCCGCCTAGAACAGGTTTAATTAAATCCTGCTGATTCACGATACCGGACATTCGCGTGGCAAAAGCGTCATCGGCGGCAGAGGAGCCTGGTCGAAATCGAAGCAGTCCAACATGGTATGAGCCTTCTCGTCCCTCTCTGTCAGCGGCTCCAGATCAAAAACGGTTTCGGTGAAGCGAAGAAGGCTCACGTGTGAGTAAAGCGTGTGCGCCACATATCCTGGGCGGGCATAGGGGCTGATCACGATGCAGGGCGCGCGATGCCCGTAACGATACGGGCTGCCATTTTCCCAGCGTTCCACCACTGGCGGCTCCACATGATCGTAAAACCCTCCCCATTCGTCCCAAACCAAAAAGAGCGCTGTATTCCGCCACTGCGGACCGTTCATTACCGCGTTCAAGACGCTCACGGCATAATTCTCCCCGACACATAAACTTGACGGTGGGTGCCCGCTTTTGGCATAAGCATCGCGCAAATACCCCGAATTGAGCCAGGAGACGTTGGGAAGCGTGCCGCGTGCAGCATCTTCGAAGAACTGCGCATCTTCAAAATCCTTGATTTCCGGATGCCCGAACAGGCTTTGAATGCTCGTGAAGATGCCGCCATAATCTCTCCAGGTGAAGCCGCGTGTCTCAAGACGATGTGGCAATACTTCGATATCCAGGCAAAAGTTAGGGCACACGTGCGCGATCGACCCTGGTCCGAGAAGCGGTGTTTGTCCCGAGATCATCATCCAATAGTTGGGAAACGAGGGACCACGCACATCCGCGTAATAGTTATCGCATAATGTAAACCTGCGGGCGACCTTCCAGTAGTTGGGTGCATCGGCTTCGGTGTAGGAGCAGCGCGCTTCATCGGAGGTTGCGCCGTCCGGTTGAAAGGCATCGCTGTGCAGATGGGGAGGATCCCTCTGAAGCGCGTCCGGGCAGTTCTGTCCGGCATACTTTCCATTAGCGCCGGGAAACCCTGCAAAGAGACTGTCGAAAGAGTGATTTTCCTGGATAAAGATAATAATATTCTTGATGAGAGAACGCGCATTGGGATGAAGAGCATCCGGAGAAAGAAGTGAACGTAAAACCCCCACGCCAAGAGCGCCTGCACCCGTGGCAAGCAAAAGCTGCAAAAAATTACGGCGGCTGATTCCTGGGGAAGTGCTCTGATTCATTGTCCCTTTTATTTGCCGATATGCTGCACGATATCTCCAGTTGCGATGATCGTATCCCCTTCAACTTTTATCCCGCCTACAGGCATAGGTGCACCGTCATGCTCGCGGAAGTAAAGGGGCAATCCCTCTGCAAAATTAATGGGGAAAACGGTCGGGTCCTGTCTTTGATGATGGATGTGGATGTGCGGCTCGCTGGTGTTCCCTGAATTTCCACACTCGCCGATCGCCTGTCCTTCTTCGACGTTTTCGCCTGTTCTCACGCGTACGCTTCCCTCCTTGAGGTGCGCGATGACGAGATAGGTACCTGTTTCCATTTGGATAAATACATGATTCCCGGTGGGGGCTATTACATTGTTAGAAGTGATTCCCGGAGGTTCATCAGGTTCTCCATCACGGACACCAACTACAAGTCCACTCACAGGCGCGACCACTGGTATCCCGTAGCAACCATAATCTTCCAGGTCTGAGCTTCCGGTGAGATAGGGTTCTACCAGCAGGTCATATGCCCAGCGTTGATCCGGCGCCGCAGCGTGATAATTCATCTCGATGCTGTCTCCACCCCAAGCGACTCGCAGCGGGGCATCCGCAGGCAGGCGGACAGTTGCGGACGGAGCTGAAGATTCAATAGAGGCGGGAAAGGCAATTGGCCGGATCAGGGTAATCGCAGGCGCTAGCGAAATTAACGCTACCAGGGCCGTGAAGATCAGAAGCCTGCTGTATCTACGCTTGACGATGACGTATATGATAATGGCGATAATCGAGATCAGTCCCAGAAGCGGCGGGATGAGTTGCAGCAGGTACCATGCAGTAATCTTTCTCAATCCACCCATTAGAAAAAGGATGGTGAGAGCGATCAGGGTGATAAGCATTAAGGTCACCGGGATGAGGCGCACGACACGCCAGAGGTGTGAGCGCCAAGTGGGAGATTCCGAATTATTTGATTCTAAAGTGGCTGGTTCCATAGTTCTCGTTCTTTTCCAGCAGGCATTGCGAGTTATCTGTCTTTCAACACGTTCCATCTGGCGATCAACATCTTCACTTGCAGGCGGACTCGAGCGTCCGCATCGCCGAGCGCCCATGCGGAACGCGTCGCTTGCTTGGTTTCTTCTTCGAGTGCGACGAAGTCTTCCCACTCGGTGTCGATCCACTCTTCCATTTCGGCTGGCGTGTCCCACGAGTAGGAATACGAGAAAAATTCTTGCCTATCGCGCGAGAACCAGCCGTTTTCTGAGGCTTGGACAATAGCGCGATTGGCGGCTTCATCGTCTGCCAGCCCGACCGGGAAATCCTGTACCCTGCCGGTCTGGCGGATTTCGCGCATGGAGGTCACTTCGACCTGCCAGCGGTCCATGAGGGGGCGGATATCGATCAGGATACCGTCCGGTATAAGGACTCGTCGAATTTCATTCAAGGCATGGACCATGCCTTCATGTGCAATACATCAGAGCGACCAGGCAAGGACCGCAATATCGAAAGTCTCTTTTGAAAAGGGCAAATATTCTGAAGCCGCGGCTGTGAAGAGAACCTTGTGTTCCAGATCAGAAGCTCTATCAACCTCTGCGACCCGCAAGGCATCTGTATCGGTGTCAATACCGACAGTTAGCTGAGCCTCCTTTGCATATTGCCACGTCAGCCGCCCCTCACCGCAACCGACCTCCAGCACGCGCTTGTTCCTAAAATCTGCCAATGTATGCAAATGTTTTGATTCGTTGCGTTCGGGATCATTTTGTATGGTCATATTCGCAGCACCTTTGCGCCGCGGATCCTGCCTTGCTTCAATTCGAGCAGCGCCTGATTGGCACCCTCCAAATGATATTCCTGGTATTCGGGTTTGATGTTTGCTTCTGCAGCGAGCGCTAAAAACTCGCGCACATCTGCACGCGTCACATTCGCGACGGATTTGATCTCCTTTTCCATCCAAACCTGGGAAGCATAATCCAAACCCAAGAGCGTTTCCTTATCCGTATCTTCTTTGCGAATGGCGTTGATCACAAGTCGTCCGCCTGGTCGAAGGTGTTTCAACGCTTCCATGTCTGGGCCCCAGACGGGTGTGGTGTCGATGATCGCGCCCAATTCATCAGTCGGAATCTCGTCGATTCCTCCAGCCCAAGCGGCACCCAGCGAGAGGGCGAACTCGCGTTCACGCGGGTTTCTAGTAAAGACGA
>JAICRQ010000429.1 GCA_025966435.1 Anaerolineales bacterium
ATCTCGGAGGATTTCGAACGGCGTATCGCCGCAGCGATGGGGCACCCGGTCCGCGACCCGCATGGCGAACTCATCCCCACTGCCGACCTGAAAATGCCTCTCGATGATTCGATGCCTCTTTCAGCATTGCGCCCCGGCAAAACCGCAACCATCCAGCGCGTCCAGGCGTCTGAGCCGCAGCTATTGCGTTACTTGGAAGAGCTGGGGCTTACGCCGGGAGTGCATATCGAAGTGAAAGAATATTCCCCGTATGATCACAATCTGACGATCAAAGTGGGACGCAAGCCACTTGTACTAGGATTAAGCATTACAAGCAAAATTTTCGTGAACGAAAGTTAGAAACAGAAAACAATGGAAACAGCTTTTCGAATCATTCTCCCTGCACTCCTTATCGGGTTCGCCCTGCATCGCGGCTACTACGTCCGCAAGCATGGTGAGGAGCGGAACACGTTGAAAAAGCGCGAAGAGGGCCTGGCATCGAAGATCGCCGGCATGCTCGGCTTGCTCGGGTTTGTGGCGATATTGGTGTATGCCGTCCAGCCAGGCTGGCTTTCCTGGGCGTCCCTGCCGCTCCCCCTCTGGCTGCGCTGGACGGGAGTCGGTATGGCACTGCTTGGCTTCGCTCTCCTGCAATGGGCACAAACCACGTTAGGCAAGAGCTGGAGCGATACCCCGCGCATGATCAGGGAACAAGCGCTCATCACCAGCGGACCGTACCAGTTCATCCGGCATCCGATCTATACAGCCTTTCTCCTGATTCTGGGCTCAATACTTTTGATCTCAGCGAACTGGCTGATTGGTCTCGCCTGGATTGGTATGACCGTGCTTGAGGTCATCTCCCGCATCGGCTTCGAAGAAAATCTGATGCTCGACTATTTCGGGGATCAATACCGCGTCTATATGAAAAAAACTGGAAGACTACTTCCCAAAATCATCTAATAAATTTCATCGGGTTGCGAGAAATTTCGTGCTGCATAACCAGAGCGCGAGCATTAAGTAATCTTGTTACAGTTGATTAGATTGCTTTACCGAATCTCGCAACAACATCAACAAAAAAGGAAACCCCTCATGAACGAAAACATTTTCCGTATTTTAGCGGCCCTGATCCTGTTTACAGGTATAGGCATCTCCTCCTACTTTCGCCGTAAAGCAGATAAAGAAAGCGGCGAAACGATCTCCCGCAAGGTGGATGGTACACCCATGATGACCCTCATCAAGATCGGCGGGCTGATCCTCTGGCTCACTCCGCTCGTATACCTGATCAACCCCGCCTGGATGGCATGGTCAAAGATCGGGCTTCCGGAATGGGTACGCTGGCTCGGCGTTGGACTGGGGATTCTCACCGTACTGGGGATATACTGGCTGTTCAGCAGCATAGGCAGCGGCATCACCCCCACCAGTGTCACGCGCAAACAGCATCAGCTCGTCACAAGTGGACCCTATCGCTGGATCCGCCATCCGTTGTATACCTTTGGTTCGTCTCTGTTCATTGCCTTTGGAATGATGGCAGATAATTGGTTCATTGCGCTCTTAGGCATCCTGGCATTCATTGCCATGGCGAGCCGCACGCCGAAGGAAGAAGCTAATCTCATCGCAAAATTCGGCGACGAGTACCGCGAATATATGAAACA
Source organism: Anaerolineales bacterium (assembly GCA_025966435.1). GTDB lineage: Bacteria > Chloroflexota > Anaerolineae > Anaerolineales > Villigracilaceae > Defluviilinea. The sequence goes on from JAICRQ010000429.1 coordinate 1,632, forward strand.
GACAGGTCGCTACTTCCCAAAATTTACGAAGTGAGGATTCCAGGTGAAACACGTTCTTAAGATACTTTTGTTCATTTCTTTGCTCCTTTCCGCCTGCTCCACGTCTGCGGGCGAAGAGCAACTCCCGCTTTCCGAACGCACGATCAATGTAGTTACCACTACCGGGATGATCGCAGATATTACCAAAAACGTTGGCGGTGACCGTGTGCAGGTGACTGCCCTTATGGGTCCCGGCGTAGACCCGCATCTCTACAAAGCCAGTGAAGGAGATGTCCTCCGCTTGCAGGAGGCAGATGTTATTTTCTACAACGGCTTGCATCTCGAAGCACAGATGGGCGAAGTACTTGAGCGTCTGAATGAATTTGGGATTAAGACTGTCGCTGTCACAGACCAGGTCGACCGCTCCCTGCTGCAATCGCCACCGGAGTTCCAGGGCAATTATGATCCGCATGTCTGGTTCGACGTCAGCCTGTGGATGAAAGCGGTTGAACAGGTACGCGATACGCTCGTTGAATTGGATTCATCGAGTGCTTCCCAGTATGAAGCGAACGCCGAGGCATATCTGACAGAATTGGAAGATCTTCATCAATATGTCCTGGATCAGGCAAACACAATTCCTGAGGGGCAGCGCATCCTGATCACTGCGCACGATGCCTTCAATTATTTCGGTCGCGCCTACGGGTTTGACGTGCGCGGGCTGCAAGGCATCAGCACGGAAGCGCAGGCGGGCACAGCAGATGTCCAGGCGTTGGCAAGTTTTATCGTGGAAAAACAGATCCCTGCGGTCTTTGTCGAGTCATCGGTGCCGCAGAGAAATGTGGAGGCGGTGCAAGCCGCTGTCCAGGCAAAGGGATTTGAAGTGAGTATTGGTGGTTCACTCTTTTCCGATGCCATGGGCAGTGAAGGCACACCTGAAGGAACCTATATTGGTATGGTGCGGCACAACATCGACACGATCGTGGCTGCTCTGGCAGGAGATTAACATGACTGAAAAGGCTATTGAAGTAACGGACTTGACGATTGCCTACCGGGATAAACCTGTGCTCTGGGATGTGGATATGGACGTGCCTGCTGGTATCCTGATGGCAATTGTCGGACCCAACGGTGCCGGCAAGACGACGATGATCAAGTCCATTTTGGGGCTGATCAAGCCCGCCGCCGGACAGGTGCTGGTGTACGGAAAGTCTTATAAGGAACAACGGCATCTGGTGGGATACGTCCCTCAACGCGGCAGTGTGGATTGGGACTTCCCAACCAGCGTGCTGGATGTCGTCATGATGGGGCGATACGGTGCGCTGGGCTGGCTCAAACGCCCAGGCGCCTCGGAACGCACAGCCGCGCTCGACGCGCTTGACAAAGTTGGGATGAAATCCTTTGCCGAACGGCAGATCAGCCAGCTCTCTGGCGGGCAGCAGCAGCGTGTGTTTTTAGCTCGCGCGCTCGTCCAAGATGCGCAGCTGTATTTTATGGATGAACCCTTCCAGGGCGTAGATGCAACGACAGAACGCGCCATCGTGAGCTTATTGCAGGAATTACGCTCCGCCGGGAAAACTGTGGTCGTCGTACACCATGACCTGCAAACCGTCCCGGAATATTTCGATTGGGTCACTATGCTCAACGTCCGGCGGATCGCCTCGGGACCGGTCAGCGAAGTATTTACAGAACAAAACTTGCGCCAGACCTACGGCGGTAAGGTCGCGTTCCTCAGCGCGGACAAAAACGGAAAGAACGGAGCGCAATAGTCTCTCGTGCTTGAACCTTATGGACCTCTCTCAACTTTTATACGACCTTTTCTTTGACTACACTCTCCGCACCGTTGCCCTTGGAGCGGCAATTCTCGGAGTCGTGAGCGGCATGCTAGGCTCGTTTGCCGTGCTGCGCAAACAAAGCCTGCTCGGCGATGCAATCTCACATGCTGCGCTGCCTGGAATTGTGCTGTCCTTCCTGATCACGCGCACGCGTGAGCCGGTGATATTGATGCTCGGCGCGCTGATCGCCGGATGGGTCGCTACTCTGTTCATGCTCAACATCACACGCACGACCCGCATCAAAGACGA
>JAICRQ010000137.1 GCA_025966435.1 Anaerolineales bacterium
TCGGGCTTGATCAGTTCTCCGACGTCGTTCATCACACCCACGCGGGCATACTTGATAAAGAAAGGAGTCCCAAAGCTAAGCCCGGCATTCTGCACGCCCTGCTTAATGACGGGGAGGATCTGGCGCAAGTTGGCTTCGATCGCTGCGGCAGAAAGTCCATCGCCAACACAGAGCTGGATGTTGACATTCTTCTGGCACTTTTCATTGATTATACGTTTTGCATCGTCATTGAGCAAACGTCCGAGGTCCGGGCGCAATAGATATTCCTGCTTGCCGCCGGTAACCTTGGTTTGGACAGTGAAGAGATTGAACTGGTCCAGCAACTTTTGATCCACGTCACGGTAGAGAGCATCCTGCGTCACAGCATGGTCGCCCTGGAAGAGCAATAAGGAGGCAGTACTATAACGCGGACCTGCGCGTCCCACGCCAATTCGTGCGGTCGTGGAATCCATCAATGCCCGCAAACCATTTGCGTCTTTGGGATTCTTGACGCGAGCCTTGTAGCGATTTTCAGCAAGCGTCGGGTCGGGGAGATCAATTTGAAGATTGGAGACTGGAGACTGTGCGCGAGGTTTGACGGGAACCGCGGAGGGCGTGGGTGATTGCTTCGTCTCTCCGCTCCTCGCAACGACATCAGTCCGTACGGCTCCAGAAACCTGAAGCTCGCGGACTATCGCATCCACAATCGCGGCAAGTTTGGCGTCATCCATAAAATTCTCCATTTAATGTCATTGCGAGGAGCGTTTGTTGCGACGAAGCAATCCCCCTGCTTACAGGAGATTGCTTCGCTCCGCTCGCAATGACACTTAACGTTTCAAAAAGAAAGAAGGGTCGCCCGCTCTTTCCGTGAGCACACCATCTTTCATCAAGCCCAGATCTACCATCCACGTTTCGAACTCCGGCGCGGGACGCAGCTTGAATAGCTGGCGCAGCGTGGGAGCATCATGGAACGAGGTGGATTGGTACGAGAGCATAGAGTCATCACCCATCGGCAAGCCCATGAAGTAATTACAGCCAGCAGCGGTCAGCATCACCGCCAGATTCTCGATCGCATTCTGATCGGCGCGAGCGTGATTGGTGTAGCAGGCATCGCAGCCCATCGGAATGCCCGTTAGCTTGCCCATGAAATGATCCTCGAGTCCCGCTCGCTGGATCTGGCGAGCGTCATAAAGATATTCCGGGCCGATAAAGCCCACGACGGTGTTGACCTGATACGGATGATAGCGTTTGGCAAAGCCATAACAGCGCGCCTCGAGCACAAGCTGATCCCAACCGTTGTGAGCGTCGGCGGAAAGCTCGGAACCCTGCCCCGTTTCAAAGTACATGAAGTTCGGGCCCTCGGGGAAGCAATATTTTTTCGCCATCTCGTAGGCTTCGTCAATCATGCCAACCGATATGCCAAACGAATCATTTCCCTTTTGCGAACCCGCAAGAGATTGGAAAACAAGCCCGACTGGCGAGCCTGATTGCATACATTTCATTTGAGTCGTAACATGCGCGAGCAAACAATTTTGCGTGGGTATGTTCCAGGTCTTGATGACATCATAGGTCATGTCGAGCAGGCGCGCAACCGAGCCGTATGAATCATCGACCGGGTTGATGCCAATCACCGAATCGCCAGAGCCGTATGACAGGCCTTCATAGATTTCGGCACGGATACCTTCAGGTGAGTCTGTGGGATGGTTGGGTTGGTTGCGAGAGGAGAGAGTTCCGGGCGCGCCAATTGTGTTATTGCAATGCGCGCTCACCGGAATCTTCTTCGCCGCATACATCAGATCGAGATTCGACATCAGCTTGGTAACGCCGGCAATCATCTCAGCAGTGATTCCATTCGAAATGCGGCGGATCATGTCGGCGGAGGTTGTGTCGGCAAGAAGCCATTCGCGAAACTCTCCAACCGTCCAGTCTTTGATCTCGTTGTAGATCGATTCATCGACGGCATCCATGATGAGACGGGTAATCTCATCTTGCTCATACGGTACGGCAGGGTTATCGTGCAGAACCCACAACGGCACTTCGGCAAGGACAAGTTTCGCCGCGACGCGCTCGGCAGCGGTCTCGGCACTCACGCCCGCGAGCCGGTCCCCGGATTTCTCCTCGTTGGCTTTCCCCATCAGAAGGCGGATATCCGGGAATTCGTAGGTTTTGCCGTGCAGTTTGGTTCGGAGGAGCATTGAGTTACCTTTTAACCACGAAGGACACAAAGGTGCACAAAGGATGAGGTCAGATTTTCGCGACTTCGATTTGCCTCAGCACTACCGGCGTTCCGAGGCGCAATGTGTTTTGAATTTCAGCTACGGTATCCGTAAATGTCATCAATTCGCGGATTTCTTCTTCACTGGCTGGGGCAAACACCTTAGCTCGATACGTCACATTTTTCGCGGGTTCACCTTCTGCACCGAAGTCGCCGTTCACTTCCACTTCAACGCGTTCCACTTTAATATTTCGTTTCGCGGCTTCGCGGTATATGTCATTGCAGTAGCAGGTGGCTAATGCTAGGAACAATAACTCGCCTCCGTTCGCACTAGAACCATAGCCCGTTGACCTGGAAGGGATGGTGATGGAGTGAATGTGTTCGTTCGTTTGTAACGTTATCTGGTGGTTGTCCTTGCTGTTTTCAACTTTTGCGGTTATTTTCATAATTTTCCAGGCATGGCATTGCGAGGAGGCGTTCTGTGCCGACGAAGCAATCTGCACTCAACAGGAGACACTGGCACCGCACGCCAGTGCAGGTGTTGCTTCGCGCCCTCGCCGTTTGCGGCTGGGGGCTCGCAATGACAGAAACCGATTAATGATAAAAAATCAACGTTTTTACGCTCAGCGGGACAACACGTCCATCCATGAGCGGGGTACCGATGTCGATGTAATCGCCTTCGGATAAGCCAACCTGGTCGATCACAAGCAAGGAACGCGAAGGGTCAAGTCCCTTCACCGTTTGACCGAGTGCCTGAGCATAATCGCGCTCGATGATGGCAATCAGAGGTCGATCGGTCGGCATGGTGTCGGCGAAATCCTTCAAACCAGTAGCGAGCTGCGTGAGCGATTCGTAGTCCAGGGAGCGGTCAAGTTCGAGGGCAACGGCGAACGGATCGGTGGCGAGATTCACATCCCAGCGCGTGACAACTTCCCCAATACTCCTCGAAACAGAGCCAGGCTCGAGGGAAGAGGGAAGAATGGGACGAATCACCGGCACATTCTTCAATGGCAGAATCTCTCTCTCTGCCCAGATCGTCGAGCCAGAAAGGGTCACCGTTTGCGTGCTGGCTCCAAGGACGGTCGCACGCACAGTTTCCGCTGGCGGCACGATTGTATACGTGTTCAACACTGAATGATGTCGGAGGGACTCTGCTAGCAGAGGACCGACATCATCATGTCGCGTTACATCGCTCACGGAGTTGATCGTGATTGGATTGTAGTAATAATGCCCGATGCCGCCTGACAACATTAAAATAGAACCCTTTCCTGATTCGCCGACCGGCGGCGTGAGATAGATCTTCTGCGCCAGCGGCGAGGATGTCCCTTCGATCAGTTCAACGGTCATATCTGCCATGCGGTCGCTAAAGCGCCGTAAATCTTCCAGCGACGGCGCGTCTCCAATCTCTAATCTTAGCGCAATATCGGCCAGGATATGTCGCGCAGGCTCCGCAACATGCCTCACCCTGCCCGTCAAGCTCTCAATTTCCAGAATCCGCCCGCCGTAGTTCATCGCCGCGGCGCCGATCAGGTTTCCGCTACGAAAGGTTGCGCTGTTGGCACTGCCGCCGCCAATATCCACATTCGTTACGACGGCATAATTCTTCTGCGAGTATTCCGCCGCGCCCGCGCCTTTACCGGCGATCAGGCTCTCTACATTCGGTCCCGCCACGCTGACCACAAACTCCCCCGCAAGTCCGGAAAGCGCCCGCAGAATTTCATCCGCATTCTTTTTCTTAGCGGTTTCGCCGGTAATGATGACGGCGCCGGTTTCTACCTGGTTAGGGTTTATCCCTGCGGCTGCATACTCACGCCGAACGATTTGATTTAACCGGTCGGCATCGATGGTTTCGGCATCGATCAACGGCGTGAACACGATCGGGCTCTGGTAAATGACGTTTCGATCGGTGATATCAATGCGCGGGATTTGCCCGGGACGCGACACATCCTGCAAATTGAGGCGTGAAAAGATGATTTGCGTAGTGGTCGTTCCAACATCCACACCGACAGAGAGAAGGTCTCGGGAATCACTCATAAGGCAAAAGAATTACCAATTACTAATTACGGAACTAGCAAATAGTAATTGGTAATTATCACTTCCTATACGTGACCTCTCCGCCCAATTCCAGTGAGTCGATGACGCCCACAATGACTGCGTCCACCGGCGCGTTATCGGTTTGCGAGGTAAAACGAGCAGATGACCCATCGGTAATGAGCACCAGGTCCCCCGCCCCGGCACTAACGGTGTCCACAGCAACGAAAGGCTCGCCGGTCATATTCCCCGTTGTGTCCGTCTTACGGACGATGAGCAGCTTGCGCCCGCGTATAGATTCGTCTTTAATCGTCGAAACGGTCGAACCGATGACAAGCGCGATTTGCATGTTTGCTCCAACAATGAGATTGGACTGTCTCGGTAAACGGGTTTACTTTACCATAACTCATGAATGTATGACAAGTTTTACAGGTTCAGCCGTAAAATCTACGTTCTCAATCCACTCACTGTTCAAGCCCAAGGATGTATTGGCAAGGAGACGACGCAAGCGCTTTTGATACAGTACACGCTCCCCTTGCCTGCACTGTATGTTTACATTTTGGCGGAACTCATTGGAACGGTACCAGAACCGATCGACGAGAGCATCCGGGCTCAGAACATTCGGGTAAACCCAGGCAAGCGGCGATTCCGGCTGGACCGAGAGCCGCGTCCCGTTCCACTGGGCAGTGTCCAAATATCGCGCGACGGACTGCGCCGCCCCGCGTCCTTCGTGCGCTGCCCAATCTGCCGTTTCCACGCCGCGCAGGAGATTGCCAGCTGCAAACACACCAGGCTGTGATGTGCGAAAGAACGAGTCCACTTGCGGGCCCAGGGATGGCTTACTCGTCTCCACCCCTCCCCTTCTGGCAAGTTCATTTTCAGGGATCCAGTTGCCGGTGAAGACAACGGTGTCACACCCGATGGTCTGTGTTCTGCCAGATTCTAGATCCGCAATTTCAATGCCATCCACGCGGGGGCGACCAAAGATATTCGATATTCGAGTATTCGTAAGGATGGATGTACGTGCGTAAATATCTGCAAAGAGAATTTTTGCCGGGAAAAACACGGGCAGGTACAACTGGTGTTGGGGCAAGTCGGTGATCATATGCAGGACTTTCACACCTGCATGCATCAACGTCAGCACCACGGAAAGACTGACCCGTTCTGCGCCGACGATCACCGCGCGCTTGCCAACCGGCAGGCGTTGCTCATACACGAATCGCTGTAGTGAACCGGTGGTATAGACGCCCTGCGGACGAGATCCCGGGATGAGCCGCGCCGAACGCGGGCGTTCACGCACACCCGTCGCCAGAAGAATGGACTTGGCTTTGATCGTTCCAACCCCATTTGGGCTTGTGTAGGAAATCTGGTGCTGATCTTCCCAACCTGTGATAGTAGTATTCGTATGAACCTGGATGCCTGCTTCCTCAGCCATCTCACGATATCTACGCGCGTAGCTGGGTCCCGTCATCACGCGGCGCAAATCGGTCACTCCAAAACCAATGTGTCCGCACATACGCGGAATACCACCCGCTTCTGCTTCGCGCTCGGCGACAATGACATCATTGATGCCGAGTTTCTTTAATTCCAATGCAGCAGCTAGTCCCGCAGGTCCACCGCCGATGATCAAAACAGTCGTGGCGACTTCGGTCGCTCTCTTACCAGGTACGATAGGACGACTGCCCCGCAAGGGGTGCTGTGCAAAGTCGTCACTACGTCCTTCCAATGCTTTCACGAGTGTTGCGTGGCAATTGAACCCCTGGCACCGCCCCTGGATGGCGCGAGTACGTCTACGCAGCGCATCTAATGTGGTGGCGGGAATTTCGGAACCGATTGCATCTCTCACTTCACCCAAGGACACGCGTTCGCAATGACAGACGATCTTTCCATAATCAGCATTCTTTTGAATCAGTGCATCGTTTTGATAGGGACGTTGAAACGCTTCCCCGATGGTTGGTACTTTGATAGTCTTGAATTCAGGCTTGGGTCTAAGCCCAACGCCACCCTCTTTCAATAAATCTGCCACATACTCGGCGATACCCAGACATCCCGAAATCCCGGTAGATCGAATGCCGCCTACACAAATGTACTTCTGATCTGCATGAAGGGCAATCTGATAATCGCTATGCTCCGTAGCAGATCGTAACCCTGCATAAGTAGCCGTCACTTCTTCTTCCACTAACTCCGGCAAAATGCGTTTACCTTTTTCTATAAGCGAATGCAATCCGTTCTCGCTGGTATTGGTCGCCGTCTTATGCGTAGGAGGTAAATCCTCGGCAGTTGGTCCCAACAATACATTTCCATATACCGTCGGGCTGATCAACACGCCCTTTGTCGTCTCCGTCGGCACAGGCAGTAACACGTGGTTCACCAACGGACGCGCCAGCTTATCGTAGACGATCAATTCCCCGCGTCGCGGCGTGACCTTGAAATCCGTATGCCCGAAGTGACCATTGACCTCATCTGAATACAGCCCGGCCGCGTTGATCACCCACCGCGCCTGAACGGCTTCAGCTTCACTGGTGATGATATGAACATCCTTTTCCGTCTTGATGCTTTGCACGCGGAAATTTAGTTTTAGAGTCACCCCATTGACGACCGCCTGCGTTGCGCAAGCCAGTGGAATCGTGAATGTACAAAGAATTCCCTCGCCTGGGACGAACATTCCGCCCAGCGCCCCTTCGCCTAAGTGTGGCTCGCGCTGATAGACTTCTTCCTGGCTGATCAGATATACATCCGCGTCCCCATTTTGATGTGCCTTCTCCAGCAATTTCGGGAGAGCCTGGAATTGCTCCTCATTCCAGGCAATCAACAGCCCGCCAACCAGCTCAAAGGGACTGTCAACCTCTTTCATGAATTCATGCATTAGGGGATAACTGCGCTTTAACAAAACCGACTCAAGTGAGTCAGGCGTCGCGTCATAGCCGGTGTGCCAGATCGCGGTGCTGGCTTTGGATGTCCCCATCCCTACATCTGAATTGGCTTCGAGGAGAACAATGTCTAGCTCGTAACGAGAGAGTTCACGAGCAATGGCAGACCCAACTGCGCCTGCGCCGATGATGGCGATGTCGTAGATTTTATTCATGGTTGATTTGTTATGTAAACAGATACACAAGTATACATGCTTACCTGTGGACCTATCTACATTCCGTGAAAGGACTTCACTGCTATCAATGCTTTATTCCACTGAGAAATCTTCTTTTCTCGTGCTTCGTCTTGCATCTTCGGCGTGTAAACAGCTTCAGACTTCCAATGTTTAGCCAGTTCATCCAGAGAAGTTCCGAGAGCCGAAACGCCAGCGAGATTTGCAATACCGATCGCGGTGGCTTCCAACGCGGCCGAGACTCGCACCTCGAGAGTCAACAGATCCGCAATCATTTGCATGAGATAAGCATTACCCGACGGTCCTCCGTCCACCTTGAGATGAGGAGGCGTCTGACCAGCATCCTGTGACATAGCTGTGACCACCTCATAAACCCGACACGCGATTCCATCGAGCGTCGCGCGTACGATATCATCTGAGGTGGTGCTGCGGTTCAAGCCGAACATCGCGCCGCGGACGTCCGTCCGCCAGTGAGGCGCTGCGAGACCCTGTAACGCAGGGACTACGACTACACCCAGATCCGTAGATCGATTCGCGGCATCATTGCTCGATGCAGCATCAGGAATGATCTTCAAGTTATCGCGCAGCCATTGTACTGCCGAACCGGTCACGAAGATCCCGCCATCAAAGGCATAGGCAGTGTGGCCGTCGAAACTCCAGCCAACTGTGGTCAGCAATCCGTTATCTGAGAGGCGCGAGGTATCACCGATGTTCATCAGCAGGAAACTGCCTGTGCCAAACGAGCATTTCATTTCTCCGGCATGGAAGCATGCCTGCCCAAACAACGCGGCTTGCTGGTCCACCAGCATAGCATGAAGAGGCAAGGGTTTACCATTTCCAAAATCCACA
>JAICRQ010000433.1 GCA_025966435.1 Anaerolineales bacterium
CTTCAAAAACAGGATCTATCGCTTGCTGGAGCGCACCGCCAGCGAGAGTTGGCTCAACGATCGCGGTGGCATCTTCATGCTTCAGGAAGACCAGATGAACGAAGCCGAACGAACCCTCTTGATGACCGTCGCGCGCGTCGTGCTGGATGGGGACGCCGGTCCGCTGGAACGCCAGTTATCGAAGCTGGATGCGGCGCCCGTCCGTTTGCCGCGCTTTGTGCCAATCGAACCCCTCTACCCGCTGATGGATGTCCAGCCGGAGCTCCCGCGCCCCGCAGACCTCATCTTCCACAATGGCATCGGCGGCTTCACGCCCGATGGATGTGAATACGTGATCTACCTCGAACCAGGGCAGTGGACCCCGGCGCCCTGGGTCAATGTAATTGCCACACCGGAATTCGGATGTGTCGTAACCGAGTCTGGGATGGGACCGACTTGGTCACAGAACAGCGGCGAGAACCGTCTGACACCGTGGCGCAATGACCCCGTCAGCGACCCGCCTTCGGAGGCAATTTATCTGCGTGATGAAGATACCGGGCAGATCTGGTCCCCCACGCCGCTGCCCGCGCGCGCCGATGCGCCTTATCTCATCCGTCATGGGGCAGGCTATTCCGTCTTCGAGCACGCCAGCCACGGCTTGCTCCAGAACCTGACGATCTTTGTCACGCCGGATGAACCGGTAAAGATCGTCCAGCTCAAGCTCCAGAACACCACCAAACGGATGCGCCGCATCAACGTGTCGTATTACGTAGAGTGGGTGCTCGGCAGCGCGCGTGAAAACACCGCACCGTATATTACGCCTGAATTTGATTCCAGTTCATTCGCCCTGCTGGCGCGCAACGGTTACAACACAGATTTCGGGCAGAGGGTCGCGTTCCTGGCAAGCACGCGCGAGCCCGCCGCTGTGACGACGGACCGCACTGAGTTTCTTGGAAAGCTCGGCAGCTACATCCGCCCTGCCGCGTTAGAACGTGTCGGGCTCACACCGCGCGTGAAACCCGGCAGCGATCCCTGCGGTGTCTTACAGTTCCTGCTCTGGCTGCAGCCCGGTGAGACGAAAGAGATCACCTTTCTGCTCGGGCAAGGCGCTGACCGGGCAGAGGCGCAACGACTGATCAAGCATTTTCAAAATATTCAACATGTGGAAAAGGCGCGGGAACGCGTCAGCGAGTTCTGGGAAGAAATCCTGGAACAAACACAGGTACAAACCCCAGACCCGGCTATGGACATCCTGTTGAACCGCTGGCTGCTCTACCAATCCCTCTCCTGCCGTTTCTGGGGCAGGACCGCGTTCTATCAATCCAGCGGCGCCTATGGGTTCCGCGACCAGTTGCAGGATGCAATGGCTTACGCACACGTGCGCCCAGACCTGCTGCGGGGACACATTCTCGAGTCGGCGGCGCACCAGTTCGAGCAGGGTGACGTGCTTCACTGGTGGCACCCACCTGCCGGGCGCGGCATTCGGACGCGCTGCTCAGACAATCTGCTCTGGCTTCCTTTTGTTACGGCTCACTATGTGCACGTCACCGGCGATCATTCCATCCTGGACGAGGAAGTTCCCTTCCTGCGTGCAGAGCCGTTAAAACCCGGGGAACATGAAAGGTACGGACACTTTCCTGTGGGTGAGAGCAAGACACTCTACGAGCACTGCTGCCGCGCCATTGCCAAAGGGATAACTGCCGGTCCCCATGGGATTCCCTTGATGGGCGCCCATGATTGGAACGATGGTATGAGCCGTGTCGGTCACCTTGGAAAAGGCGAAAGCATCTGGCTGGGCTGGTTTCTTTCCTCGACCCTCAGCAATTTTGCCGAGATCTGTGAGATGAGGGGTGATGCCAAACGAGCAAGCGAATATCGCGCCCAAAGGGTAAATATCCATAAGGCGTTGGAGAAAAATGGCTGGGATGGAGAATGGTATCTACGCGCCTATTACGATGATGGCTCGCGGCTTGGCTCCTCCGTGAATAACGAATGCCGCATCGATTCGATAGCCCAGTCCTGGGCGATCATCTCCGGGAACGGAGACTCAGAGCACGCGGCGCAGGGCATGGAGTATGTATATAAACATCTTGTACGCTTAGAAGATGAACTGATCCTACTTTTCACACCTCCCTTCCAGCGCACGGCGCGTGATCCCGGTTATATCAAGGGCTACCCGCGCGGAATCCGTGAAAACGGTGGTCAGTATACACATGCCGCGCTGTGGGCGATCTGGGCGTTTGCACAAATGGGCGAGGGGACGCGCGCCGCGGAGTTGTTCCGATTGATCAACCCCATCTATCACGCGGATACGCCCGAAAAAGCGGAGCGCTACCGTGTGGAACCGTATGTCATCGCGGCGGATGTCTATAGCATCGCGCCGTATGTGGGGCGCGGCGGCTGGACGTGGTATACCGGCTCGGCAAGTTGGATGTATCGCCTGGGTACCGAGATGATCCTCGGCTTGCAGCGCACAGGGGATAGTCTTAAGATCAACCCCAGTATCCCAAAAGATTGGACTCACTATCAGATTCATTATCGCTTTGGGGAATCCCTGTATCACATCCTGGTGAAACAGCAAAACAACGGGAAATCGGACCCGAACAAAATCACAATGGATGGAAAAGCTTTGAAAGATGGTCTGATTCCACTGAAAGATGATGGACAGACACATGAAGTAGTGGTACATAAGTAAACAAGTACACAAGGAGTGTATCCTTGTGTACTTGTTTACTTTAAAAGGATACGCTCCGACATATACATGCCGGAGCGTATCCTTACGTTAAGACGGTCATCCCTTTTACCCCATCAATGCACCTTCCTCCTGACTCGCCCTCCTACTTGCCAGGCATCCAGTAGGGAGAATAACCATAATACTCATATATATCAAGCAGCCAGCCTGCTTCATATTGAGCATCATCAGGCCAATGATCCTTATCGAACCCAGGTGCTTTCTCTAACACCTCCTTCTCCACATTCAGGATGAACGTATAATCTTTCGGGTTCAGAATAAGTGCTTCCCATGGGATAGCAAATAATTTATCTCCAAGTCCCATGAAGCCTCCGAAGGACAGGACGGCATACGCGATGCGCTCCTCCTCAAGATCGAGAACCAGTTCCTTCAGATTGCCAAGCAGCTCTCCAGACGAGTTGACCACCTTATTGCCAATCACTTTGGATACCTGCACAACCCGGGGATACTCATTCATACGTCCGTTCACTCCTGATGTCATGATGCCCTAACTATATAAGTTTGCAGGCTTCACAACAATGGGGAATATACCTACTCCCTCTAGGAGGGTATTCCACTTAAAAATAGGGTATTGGTTGTTCTCTATTTCTTGATGAATGCCAGATAGGAGGCCGCCTCTTGTCTGCTGCTGACATTCAATTTTTCCAGGATTCGATGAACATGGTTCTTTACCGTTCCCACCTCCACAACCAGGCGTGAGGCGATCTCCTGATTGGTCAGTCCCTCACTGATAAATTGCAGGACTTCCAGCTCGCGCGACGTCAAGCGGACATCACTGTCGATCTTGTTTTCCACTGCCGAAAACACCCTGGCTAAACGAAAAAGACGCTCCATCATCGCACCCGCCATACGTGTGGAAACCTGCGCTTCTCCCTTTTGCGCCAGCCGAATGACGTCGATCAATTCCTTTAAGGAGCTATCCTTGA
>JAICRQ010000176.1 GCA_025966435.1 Anaerolineales bacterium
ACGCGGCAGATAATTCACCAATAACTTATTGCCAAACGAATACTTTCCTTTCCAAAAAATCCCGTGCGTCTCGAATGGATAGCCTCGATTGGGGACGAAGAGCACAATTCGTCCACCAGCCTTAAGTACACGGACCATCTCGCAGATAGCGAGGCGGTCGTCCTGCACGTGTTCGATCACCTCGTGGCTGAGGATCAAGTCGAAGCTAGAAGACGGGAATGGGACGCATTCCCCGGCCGCGTTGATGACATGAGATGAATTCTTCCGGGCTTCGGCGGCGCGCTCGAAGTCATATTCCAGACCGATCACAGTCCCCGCAAACGGGGAGAGGTGTTCCACGTACATACCGACCCCACAGCCATTTTCAAGAATGCGTCCCTGAATGCGTTCCCCTGCAGCCTGGACGACCATTTCCAGCCTGCGTTGCTGGCCGGCTCGCCACACATAGGACGGTTCGCCGCGTAATGCAGCTTTATCGAGGTTTCTTTGAGACATTCCGGTTATTATATCTTGCATGTTTTAATCGGCTATGCTACAATATTTCTGTACGAAACGATCACCGAACGCACCGAGAAGTGGGCAGCCCCCACTTTTCTGCTTGTAATACACAGTGCCGCAAAATTCTCTGAATTTGAAATTCTGTTTCAGTTTGAAATCTTTTCGAAGTCTGGTATTCAGTAAGGTAAGCGGTAGGAGTACACGGAGCAGTTAGCATGACAAAGAACGAGTTCGCCCTGGCTTTCAACGAAGTGCTGGAAGAAAAACAACTCTCCAAGGATATCATCCTGGGAGCTATTGAGTCCGCCATGGTTTCAGCTTACCGGCGGGCTGTCAACGCGTCTACAGCACAACACGTGGAAGCCAAAATAGACCCTGATACCGGGAAAGTGACGGTCTTTGCTGAAAAGGAAGTGGTGGAAGACGTGCAGGAGCCAAAGACCGAGGTCTTGCTGGAGGAAGCGCGCAAAGTGAACCCCGAAGCCCAGCTTGGGGATATGGTCGTTGTCGAAACGACCCCAGGGGACTTTGGGCGCGTTGCCGCACAGACCGCGCGTCAGGTTATTCAACAGCGAATTCGGGAAGCCGAGCGTTCCAATCAGATGCAGTACTTCGAGCGCCAGGTGGGCGAGATCGTCAGCGGTATCGTCCAGGCGACCAATATGCAGGCGACGACGATCGGCCTCGATATGAAAGCCGAGGGTGTATTGCCCGGGAATCAAAGAATCCCTGGCGAGCGCTTTAAAGTTCATGATCGCGTCCGGGCGGTTGTTCTGGAAGTGAAGGACGGTTCCCGTGGTCCGCAGATCATTCTATCCCGCGCCCACCGTAACTTCCTGCGTCGTTTGCTCGAGAATGAAGTTCCTGAAATTTATCACGGTGTAGTCGAAATTCGCGCCATTGCCCGCGAGCCTGGCGCGCGTGCCAAAGTCGCGGTCATGGCGACCCAGGCAGGTGTGGACCCGGTCGGTGCGTGCGTGGGTATCAAGGGCGTCCGCATTCAAGCCATCGTCAAGGAACTGCACGACGAAAAGATCGACATTATCCAATGGGATCAGGACCCTGTTGTGTATATTTCCAAAGCCATCAGCCCGGCGCGGGTCACTGGCGTGTATCTCTCAGAGGTAGAGGGCAACCGAACCGCGACGGTGGTGGTCAACGAGGATCAGCTCAGTCTGGCAATCGGTCGCGACGGACAGAATGCCCGTCTTGCCGCGAAGCTGACCGGCTGGCGCATCGACATCAAGTCGCTGCCAGAAGCCGCAGCCGATGCTATCCGCAAGCTGCAGAGTGATCCCGAGTTGGCTGGTCTCCTTCCCACAGCCGTGGAGAACATTCCCGCGGTAGAAGAAGTGCTGGCAAAGAAAGCCGAGAATCGTCCCGTTACTCCTGAAGAATTCAACATGCTCGGGCAGTTCGTGGATCGTGTGGAGCGCCGCACAATTCAGATCAAGGAAGACGCCGCGCGTGCCGAAGAAGAGAAGGTGACCACCGCGCGCGCCGAAATCCCCACGGCTGCGTTCGGGATGCCGCTGGAACAGCTCGAGCTTAAGGAACACGTTTTCAATATTCTGGTAGAAGCAGGCATCGATACCGTCGGTGCGCTGATGATGTCCATGAAAATGGATGCCAACAAGGTGCTGGGTTTGCCCGGAATCGGTCCGAAAGCGATCACCAATATCGAAGAGAGACTCGCTGCCATTGAATGGCCAGAGCCGGCTCCTGCGGAAACGTCGCCGGAACCTGTGGCAGAGATGGAAGTCCAGCCCGAAGCAGTCGCTGTTGAGGCTGAGGCTGGTGCGCCTGTTGCTGTGGAGGAAGTGCCGGCTGCTGAGAAAACGGCTCCTGCGAAGAAAGACTCCAGAAAGGCAGCGGAAGAGCCGGAAGATGATGAACACGCCAAGGATGGCGTTTCCCTGGATGAGCTCTTCTCCATGAAGCCGGAAATCTTCCAAACTCCCACCGGGGAAGAGGAAGAATCGGCGGACAAGAAGAAGGGCAAAAAGGGTAAGAAGAAAAGCGTTGAACTGGAATTCGACGAGGAACGCGGTGAGGTTGTCGGACGCAAGAAGCACAAACGCGGCGATGATCCTCTCGGAGAAGATTGGTAGTATTGTAGTTGGATTGTTGTTGCAAGTTGCAACGACTTGAGATGAAGGTGCCTAAGAAACCTGTTCAACGAATAAAGCACGTGCCTCAGCGGACATGCGTGGGCTGTCGTGAAGTTTTGCCCAAGCGGAAGATGGTTCGTATTGTCAGGACGGCGGATGGGGTGCAGATAGACCCAAGCGGCAAATTAGCCGGGAGGGGTGCCTATCTGCATGATCGTCGTGAATGCTGGGAGCGTGGGTTGAAAGGTGCGCTCGGTCATGCGCTGAAGACGACATTGACTCCAGCTGACCGCGCTCGACTGGAAGAATTTATGAATACTCTGCAAGCTGATGAGCAGGCAGAGAACGCAGGGCTGGTGAATAGCCAGATGTGATCGACTGACTGAATCGCTCACAGGGCTAATCACCGGCTGGAAGCTTGCACTATGTATGGAGGTAGCCCTATGAGTAACAACGGAAACAAAATTGAATTGCCGTCCAGCATCGTGATTCGCGATCTGGCGCAGAAGATTGAAAAAAGTCCCATTGACCTCATAAAAAAATTGATGTCTAACGGCGTAATGGCTACTATCAATCAGGCAGTGGATTTTGACACTGCTGCGATTGTTGTAGCCGAATATGGTTTTGAAGCGGTCCCGGAAATAGTGGAGGAAGTAGTTGTTGAGACCGGGGAAGTGCCGCTGTGGAGGCGCATGATCGCGGGAGAGGATGAAACGCGGTTAGCGAATCGTCCGCCTGTGATAACGATACTGGGTCATGTGGACCATGGGAAGACAAGTCTGCTGGACGTGATCCGGCAGACGGATGTAGCCGCCGGGGAGGCAGGAGGGATTACACAGCATATTGGCGCGTATCAAGTGGAGCACAAAGGCAGAACCATCACCTTCCTGGATACTCCAGGTCATGCGGCATTTACACAAATGCGTGCCCGCGGTGCCCAGGGGGCAGATATCGTGATCCTTGTGGTCGCGGCGGATGATGGAGTCATGCCGCAGACCCGGGAAGCGATTGCTCACGCCAAGGCCGCGCGGGTTCCGATCGTGGTTGCGTTGAACAAGATCGACAAAGCCAATGCGAATCCCGAACGCGTCAAACAGCAGCTCGCCGAACAGGAGCTCGTACCCGATGAGTGGGGTGGGAATACTATGGTCATTCCGGTCTCCGCCAAGCAGAAGCAGGGCATCGAAGATCTGCTGGAAGCGATTGTCCTGGTGGCAGATAATACATCCATCAAGGCAAACCCCGGCGGCAAAGTGATCGGTACTGTGATCGAAGCCGAACTCGATAAGACTAGAGGCACCGTAGCAACGTTGCTGATTCAAAATGGAACGTTGGAATCCGGCGATATCGTTGTGGCGGGAACCGCTCATGGCAGATTACGGGCTCTCTCAGATTTCAGAGGCAAGCCTGTGAAAAAAGCCGGCCCCTCCACGCCAGTCGCGGTCATGGGATTGAGCGACGTTCCTTCTGCTGGTGATTTATTTGAGGTTGTTGATTCGGAGAAAGAGGCACGCTTAATGGTTGCCGAGCGCCTAGCATTGGCAAAATCGCAGGCGCAGACGAGGAAGAAAGTATCACTGGAAGACCTCTTCAGTAGCGTCCAGGCCGGGGAAGCGAAGGAACTCAATCTCATTGTCAAAGCGGATGTACAGGGCTCGCTGGACCCGATTGTCAGCGAGTTGAACAAACTGGGCGAAGGCGAAATTGGCATTAAAGTGTTATACGCCGAAACCGGCAACATCGGCGATAATGATGTGATGCTGGCTTCTGCATCCAGTGCTATCATCATTGGCTTCAACGTTCAGGTGGATGTTACCGCCCGCCGCCTGGCGGAAAAGGAAGGCGTGGATATCCGTCTGTACGAGATTATCTATCGTATGACCGAGGATATCGAAAAAGCCTTGAGCGGCATGCTCGAGCCAGAAATCAAGGAGCAAATTATTGGGCGTGCGACAGTACTGGCGGTATTCACTGCGTCTAAATTTGGCAAGGTGGCAGGCTGCCGCGTGACAGAGGGCGAGCTGCGCCGCAATGCGAAAGTCCGCCTTTATCGCGGCAACGATATTGTTTATGAAGGAGATATGGGATCCCTGCGCCATGAAAAAGAGGATGTGAGAGAAGTAAGACAGGGATATGAATGCGGCGTCGGATTCAAGAGCTTCAATGATATTCAGGTCGGCGATCAAGTAGTTTGCTATACGGTAGAAAAATCATAATTACAAACCTTGCGAAGCCGCCCTGCTGGGCACTTCGCAAGGTTATAAAACGAACATGCCTTCAGGAATTCGCCTTCAGCGTATTGCGGACCGGATCCGCCAGGAACTCTCGGAGCTTTTGATCCGCGAGATCAACGATCCGCGCCTGCAACAGATTTACGTGACCGATGTAAAAGTGGATAAGGAGCTGGCGTACGCAGATGTGTACGTCTCGGCTGTGGAGGGCGTTTCACGCTCTGCTGACGTGCTCGCGGGGTTGGAGTCCGCCTCTGGGTTTCTCCGGCGGACTCTATCTGCGCGCGTGGAATTGCGCGCCTTTCCGCGCTTGCGTTTCCATTGGGATATGACCCCAGAGAATGCCGACCAAATTGAAAAAATACTTGCAGAATTGCGAAAAAAGAAATAAAATTTTGTATTTTGCAGGAAACAAATAAACATAAAGAGGAATGCACACAACATGAGCGAAGAAACGACTGGGGCTATCAAAGAACGCCTGGAGAAATCACAGAATATTGTTATTGCATCACATGTCAGACCGGATGGGGATGCGGTGGGATCTTTGCTTGCACTCGGCTTAGCCCTGCGTGATGCCGGAAAATCAGTGCAGATGGTTTTAGTGGATGGGGTTCCTGCTTCCTTCAGACACCTGGAGGAAAGCGAACTGATCGTGCAGGAACCGCAAGGAGAGCACGATACGTTTATTACAGTAGATTCTGCCGACTATAAGCGGATAGGAAAAATCTTTGAGAATTTTGGCGAGCCCGATATCAATATCGATCATCACAAGACAAATGGAAGATTTGGAAAATTGAACCTGATTGAGGCGGAGGAGGTTGCCACTGCAGCTATCCTCACCCGCCACTTGCCGGAATGGGGCTATACAATTACGAAACCAATTGCCGCAGCACTGCTAACGGGGATTGTTACAGATACGCTTGGGTTCCGCACTTCGAACACCAATCCATCTGCTCTGCGGCTTTGTGCGACTCTGATGGAAACCGGAGTAGACATGGGGGAGCTGTATATGAAGGGACTAGTGATGAAGTCGTTTCCAGCGGCGCGCTACTGGGGAGCAGGGCTCTCCCGCCTGGAACAAAAGGATGGAATTGTCTGGGCAACGCTTACACTCGAGGATCGGAAGGTGTCGGGGTATGGCGGCAATGACGATGCTGATTTAATAAACATGATTTCTGCAGTTGATGGGAACAAAGTGGGCATGATTTTCGTTGAACAAGATGACAACCACGTCAAGATCTCGTGGCGCGCCCTGGAACCGGGTATTGATGTGTCGCCAATAGCAAAGCATTTTAAAGGCGGCGGCCATGCCGCGGCAGCCGGAGCAGATATCCCGGGGTCGCTGAATGAAATTCAGCCATTGGTATTAAAGACCACGCAGGAAATGCTGGCTCTATAATTCTAATGGCTTATTTAGGCATATGTGTCATAATATGCCTGTCATAGCCTTGTAAGGAGGAATGAAAGTGAATAGCCAAGACGTAAAAAACGCAATCTCCGGGGTATTGGTAGTCGATAAACCCGTTGGAATGACTTCTCATGATGTGGTCCAGGCGATCCGAAATGGGACAAACCTGAGACGTGCCGGACACACGGGTACGCTCGACCCTCGTGCCTCTGGTGTATTAGTCATTTTAGTAGGACCGGCTGTACGGTTAAGTGAATATGTTTCTGCTTCCGACAAACGATACCAGGCGATCATTCGTCTGGGCGGCAGAACTGATACCTTCGATGCAGATGGGAAAGTGACCCCGACCACCCAGCCCGTCAATGTGACCGAGCAGCAATTCGAAGACGTGTTGAAAACATTTGTCGGTGAGATCGAACAGACTCCGCCTCCGTATTCTGCCGTCAAGGTGCAGGGGCGCAAAGCCTATGAAATGGCGCGCAAAGGGGAGGATGTGGAGTTGGAACCACGCAAGATCACCGTTCATCACCTTGAAGTGCTCGAATGGGCACCGCCCGAAGTGGTGATCGACGTGCATTGTTCCTCCGGGACGTATGTCCGGTCGCTGGCAAATGATCTCGGTGAGAAGCTGGGCTGCGGTGCCTATCTGGTGGGTTTGCGCCGTACCAAGAGTGGTCGCTTCTCATTGCGGGACGCGGTGCCTCTGCGAAAATTGCAAGAGGCATTCCATGCAGGCAACTGGTATCAGTATCTGATCCCGGCTGCAGAAGCGCTGGGTGATTGGCCCGCTGTGGAACTGAGCCCGGACGATGTGGAAGGTGTCCGTCACGGTCACCGCGTGAAAGCTGCTGAAG
>JAICRQ010000534.1 GCA_025966435.1 Anaerolineales bacterium
CTGGATTCGGGCCCCGTTCCAGGTCAGCTCGAGCGAGTCATAGGACTGTTCGATCAGCACATGCGCATTCTCGATACTGTGTTGCACCTGTTCCCGGCGCGCCTCGCCGATCTGACAGCCCATTTCATGGTGCGTCCCAGAGACTTCAACCAGGGGCGGCGGAGCATTGTGGATAATCGTGTTGGGGATCGGGGTTTCTCTGAAGGCCATAGTTCCTCGATAAAAATCAATCCGCCCCGAGCGAAAACGGGGCGGATTGATTATAACATGAGAGAATTTTAAGGCTACGCGGCGGGCGGGACCTGCCCCGACCCCGGAGGAGCGGTCGGCGGCGTGTAAACGGTCACTGCCGGAATTTGCGGAGTCTGTATACCGAACCATGTGATGATGGAACCACCGATTCCCATCGTTCCGAGCAGGAAGAGGGCGAGTCCGCCAAGACACGGAATCAGTCCAATCGCCCCACCGACAAGCATCAACAGGAACGTTCCGAAACCATTGGTAAGCACAGGCGACCACACCTGGTTCACCGCTTTCGAGAAGCGCTCCCCTACCTGCGAACCCAATGCCACTATGCCAAACAACCACGCAAAGCCAACGAGGACAGGTGGAATAATCGTCAGAAAGAGGATGGCAGCAACAAAGAACGCCAGGAAGCCGATAGCGCCTGCCATCAAGGGCTGTGAGACGATCAGGTTGCCGGTGCGCTCGATCTGCGGCTGCCAGAACAGTGAAAGCAACATTGAGAATGCGGCGACGATCACTGCCCAGAAAAAGACCCAAAAGACTTCAGCAAACGGATTGAAGCGGATATTAATATTCGGACTCGGAATATCCGGCACGACCGGTACGCTGGGTTCGGTTGGAGGAATGCGTGCGGGGGGAAGCGCGATATCAGGAGCAACATTATTAATGACCTCGCCCGCAATTTCCGCGCCTTCTGCCTGCCGTAACTGACCACCGACGGTCACCACATCGCCGGTTACAAGCGCGGACTCCTCCAGGTTGATCTGCCCACCCACAACGACCAGATCGCCATCTGTTTCGCCGTTACTTTCAATTGTGCCTCCGATCACCACCAGGTTCCCGTTCAGGCTGGCATCTTCTTCAATCGTCACATTACCGCCGAAAACTACCAGGTCCCCCTCAAAGGTGTCGCCGCTTTCTATTGTATAGTTTTTCCCGAAAAGGACCTGCCCACCATCCGGGTTCGGTCCCTGCGCATACGCGGAACTGGCTGGCAGAAGCAACAGCGTAAGTAGAATCAATAAGGTAAAAATTTTAAATGTCATTTTCATAGATTACACTCCTCGCGGAATCCCCTGCTGGACCAACCGCCATATGGAAACCGACCATAAGAGACCGACCCCGGCAAACGCGGAGACCAGCACCATGAATGCGAAAGGAGAAAGAATACCCGGCAACATGCGCAAAAGCACAGATCCTGCCTGGCTCACGGCTTGCAGGGTCGTGAACAGGAATACTGCCCACTCGACCATCGCCGCAATCCAGGTCGCAGGTGCGGCTACGAAGGAAGCCAGATACGGTCCCACTAACCAGAGCAGCATAGCCAGACCTCCTGCTGTGAACAGAACGGTGCCCCAGAGTTTCCGCCGCTGGTCTGCCGCCTTTTGCACGGCAAGCCTGGCCTGGAAGCGCATGCTAAACCCTGCGGCAGGGGAAGCTTTCTTCACTACCCGTAACGCTTTCCCGGTCTCAGCCAGCGCGCTGCAATAGCTGCAAAGCCGCAGGTGTGCATCCAGCTCAAGCTTCTCCTTGGGACCAATCAGCTTCTCAGTTAACAGCCATTCCTCAAAAGGCTGGTGATTCATAGACTTTTCTCCTTTCAGTGCGAGCACGCGGCGTTTCGTCCTGCCACATGCCTGCCAGCGCGCGACGTGCCCGGTGTAGGCGGCTTTTAACGGCGCTAACGGTCAGGTTGAGAGAGTCGGCAATTTCGATCTCGGAATAGTCATGCCAGTATCGCAGAATGACGGCTGCCCGATCTGTATCGTCGAGATCCTTCAACAAAACATGAAGACGGTCGCGATCCTCGCGTTTAACGGATTCAGCCTCGGGGTCAGGGGAGGCGGTATCCCGTATCTCAAAGCTTGTGCCATCTTCCTTCTCCTCGTCGATGGAGAACACCGAAAGTTTGCGGCGTCGCAGACGATCGATGCAGTAATGCGCGCCGATCGAAAGCAGCCAGGTGGCAAACGACCGGCTTCGGTCGTAGCGATGCAGATTTTGATACGCCCGCAGGAAAGTTTCCTGCGCGGCATCTTCTGCAGCTTCCGGCTCGCCTAACATGCGATAACACAGATTGTAGACGTGCGTCTGATGTTCTTCAACAAGCTTCGTAAACGCTTCGTCATTGCCTTGCTGTGCCTGGAGGACCCAGGCAAGTTCATCGTTCACTCTCGCTCCTTGTACCTTCTATACGCAGAACCGAGAAAAAAGTTGCGGCCCCACCCCGTCCCTCCCCAACTTCACTTCGAAATTTCCTTGATTAGTAAGAGAACCCCATGTGAATTTTGGGAGGGTGCCCGCAGGGCGGGAGGGGTCAGGCTAGTGGATATGCGCATCTTCACTTCCCTCTGGACCGAGCATCTGCCTCCAGGAACCAAGCGAATCAGCTCTGAGGGCGACCAGACTGGCGATCGCCGTGGTCAACGGGACGGCTGTCACCAGTCCAAGCGACCCAACAAGGGTACGCACAATCTCTTCAGCAATAAACTCATAATTGACCAGCAAACCATAATTCCCACCTCCCAGCGAGAACATGAGCAGCATCGGAAGCGCCGCGCCCGCATATGCGAGGACGAGCGTGTTGACCGTCGCCGCGAC
>JAICRQ010000165.1 GCA_025966435.1 Anaerolineales bacterium
ACGTCCTTTCCTCCCCATGCTCGCTGACTGGCTTCACCTGGTTGGCATGGCATTTTGGCTGGGCGGACTGGTTTATTTCTTTACTGCCGTTCGCCACTTACATCGGTTAGATGGTGAATTGCGGACACGATTAACATCCTTCCTGGCGGGGCGATTTTCGGTCAATGCAATTCTTTTTGTCGGGCTGATTGGCTTGACCGGTGCTTATTCTGCGTATCTACGAGTCGGTTCATGGAATGGGTTGATCACGAGCTTGTATGGGCATACCTTGCTTATCAAGCAGGTGTTTGTAGCTGGGCTACTGGCCATCGCTGCGACAAATTTGCTGGTCATTTCTCCGCAACTGAAGCGTGACCGTTTGCAGGGGAATGCGAATACAAACGTTGTCACGAGATTCAGAAAGCTCCTCACCTTTGAGTTGATCTTTGCCGGGTTGCTTTTAGCGAGCGTAAGTTTCCTGACCTACATTCCTCCGGCAAAGCTCGCCTCTCCCACTTCCGACCTGACAGATTCAATGCAGGTGGATGACCTCGCCATAGATATTTCCATCTCGCCGGGGCGCATCGGTCAAAATACATTCACACTTGACCTGTCAGCAGATGGTGAACCCCTGCGAACTGCAAATGAAGTCTTGCTGCGCTTTACCTCCGATCAGGAAAACATCGCTCCCTCCGATCTTGAACTCATCAGCCAGGGAGATGGGACCTTCAGCGCAAAAGGTACGTATCTCAGCGTCCCCGGAACATGGCAAGTCCAGGCAATTGTTCGGCGTGAAGATAAGTTCGACGCGTATGCAAATTTCAGCTTCTTTCTCCAAAAGCCCGGCACAACTAATGAGGGGGCAGCAAATCCCACGAGACAAAGCGGTGCGCTTCTTCTCCTGGCAGCCCTCTTATGCGGATTTGTAGCCTTCGATGTAAACCTCAAACCGGCACTACGCCTTATAACGGGCATGCCTCTCACCTTCCTGATGATCTGGTTGGGAGTCATTTTGCTCTCCCGGCCGGCGCCGGCCAGCACAGAGCGGATCAATCCCATCCCTCTCAACGCCGAATCGATTGCCGCGGGTCAGGCATTGTTTAGCACAAATTGTGCTGCCTGCCACGGACAAACAGGCAAAGGCGATGGGCCTGTCGGCGTCACCCTCAACCCGCGCCCCGCCGACCTGACCCAACATGCCATTGTGGGCATTCATACAGATGCCCAGCTATTCGAATGGATTACAAATGGTTTTCCTGGCGCGCGCATGCCAGCCTTCAAATCCGCGCTGTCTGACACAGAACGCTGGCACCTTGTCAACTTCATTCGCAGCCTGGCGCCGAAATAGGCTCTCCCATGAGAACATCTCAAATTCGCTATACAGTGCTGATTCTTGCTTTGCTCGTTTGTAGTTGTGCGGTGGAAATCAATCAAATGATCGAAACGCCGCAGGTCAACCCCACACCGGTCATTTCTTCTACATCCAGCTTTCCCGTCGCTCAGGTTCCGGTCACCTGGGCACACCTCAACCTCACGGGAAAGCTGGTGTACCTGAGCAGCGCGATGGAAGGCGACCAACTGACGAGTACCATACAAATACTGGATCTCACGACTGGCGAGATCGCGACGATCTTTAGCGTACCCTCAGCTTGGACCTATTACGCCACGCTCTCTCCGGATGCAAAAATGCTCGCCATGTCTTATGTGCCGCCGAGGCAGCCTAACGCTCCATCAAACCGCAGTTTGTATCTAATCCCGTTGGATGCCGCTACTGAAGCCCAGCCTTTGCTCACACCGCCAACATCCGACGATCATTACACACAGATCGAATGGACTCCGGATGGGAAGTATTTGTATTACGTGCATTACAACAGCCAGCTTCGACTGGAAGGTCTGCTCGACCCCGTATATGATCTTTTCCGTATGAACTATCCGGATGGTCAGCCCGAAAAAGTTGCCGATTACGCGTTCTGGCCGCGCATATCCTCGGATTCATCCAGACTCGTATTTATCCACGTAGATCCCGAGACGGCGAAGAATGAGCTTTTTGTGGCAAATGCGGATGGGAGCAATGCACAACGCGTTGTCCTGTCTGGTCCTCAGGTTCCTGAAATTCTCGATGCCCCTATTTTCTCACCTGATGGGCAATCGATTTTATTTAGTGTGCCGGAATCAAGCCAGTCCTACCAGCCTCACTTCTTCGAGAGATTGATGGGAGTTCAAGTGGCGAAGGCTCACGACGTTCCCTCGGATTGGTGGTCTGTGCCGGTGATGGGTGGCGTGCCAACTCGCCTGACAAATCTTCAGACCATAAATCTGTTCGCCAGCCTCTCAGCGGATCAGCAACATATCGCCAGCCTCAGCGGAGAAGGGATTTTCGTGATGGACCTCGATGGTTCGAACC
Organism: Anaerolineales bacterium; assembly: GCA_025966435.1. Taxonomy (GTDB): domain Bacteria; phylum Chloroflexota; class Anaerolineae; order Anaerolineales; family Villigracilaceae; genus Defluviilinea. The sequence continues at coordinate 2,384 of JAICRQ010000165.1, forward strand.
TCACTCAACTGGTGTCCGATCCCGGGGTCCATGGGACAGTAAGCTGGATACCCTGATTTTCAGAGGAAAGAAAATTTATAATGAGACTTCATTTCGCGATCTGGCGTCTCATTATGGCCCTGGCGCTTTCCAGTTGTTCGATTGAGGTCGATCAACCTGGGCTGACCGCTCCGGCTCCGACGTCCGAGTCTGCTCCCGCATTGTCAACGTCCATCGCGAGTGTGCCACACTGGGCTGATCTCCATCTCCCTGGCAGGCTGGTTTATATCAACGGCATCGCGGTAGACAATGTTTTTCAGCTTCAAGTCCAAATCCTCGATCTCACCACCGGTGAGGTCACCACGATTTTCGATGCGCCCAAATATTCGTGGATTTACTACCTCTCTGTTTCTCCCGATCACACCCAGCTTCTGATGTCTTACAACCCGCCGCACGGAGATACCCCAATTGACCAGGATATTTACGTCATGCCTCTGGATGGCTCCCAGCCGCCGCAACGATTATTTACACCACCCACACAGGAAGATGACTACATCGAAGTCGAGTGGTCACCAGATAGCAATTATATTTATGTTACACATGTCAACTATCAGATTCCGCCTGCCGAGGGACAAATCTATCCGCTGTATACGATCTACCGTAAAGCGATGCCCGATGGTGAGTTAGAAATGGTCGCAGAGAAGGCTTACTGGCCGCGTGTGTCACCCGATTCGACCCACATCGCGTACGTGACCGTGGATCCCTTTGAAAGTGGCAACAAATTGTTCGTGGCAAATGCCGATGGAAGTAATCCGCAGGAGGTGGTCATCACCGGTCCACGCATCCCGGATATGAAGGATGCTCCACTATTTTCCCCGGACGGGGTGGCGCTCATATTCAGCGCGGATGTTCCGACGCAGTCCTATCAGCCTAATTGGCTCGAACGATTAATGGGTGTGCAGGTGGCAAACGCGCACAGTAACGTCCCCTCGGACTGGTGGACTGTTTCAGTGAATGGCGGCGAGGTGACCCAATTGACGAGCATCCAATCCAGAGGCTTGTTTGGCAGCCTTTCTCCCGATAAACAATATCTCGCCAGTTACAGCCTGGATGGTATCTTCGTGATGAAAACAGACGGAACCCAACTGACCCACTTGATCCCCAATCCCCAGTCTATCCCCGGGACGGTGAATTGGATACCCTAAATCTCTAAGGTGCTCCCGGCGCAGGATTTACCTCCGAAACGCCGCCCTCATCAGGGTGCTCCGCAAGGGACGGCGGCTTGAGCTTAGATTTGGCAAAATAATTTGACACATCCCTTGCGAACATGTATAATACCGTGCGCTTCTACCCCAGTGGTTGATTCTGGGGTAGCTGCATGTCGAGAGACAAAGAGAAACCAGCTTCCCCGTTCGCAGGCGACGAGTGTAAGGACTCCGCAGGCACACGGTGAAGTGAATGACTGGAGAAAATAATGAGATTTGCAATTGTTGAAAGCGGCGGTAAGCAATACCGTGCCGTCGAAGGGCGGACCATCGAAGTGGACCGCCTGCCCGTGGATGCGGGTAATAAGTTTGATTTCGACCGCGTCTTACTCATGGCAGATGGGGATGATATTCTGGTCGGTACGCCCACTGTGAGCGACATCCTCGTCAAAGTCACAGTGGTGGATCATATCAAAGGTCCCAAAATCGATCGGTTCAAATACCGCCCCAAGAAGCGCATTCGCGTGCGCGGCGGACATCGCCAGCAGTATACGCGTTTGATAGTCGATTTTATCGGCCGCCCTGACGAGGATCGCAAAACCGAAGCCAAACCAGAAAAGACGGTCGAGGCGGATGATCTCACCAAGATCGAAGGCATTGGTCCCAAAGTCTCAAAGACTTTGATCGCAGCAGGCATTTCCACGTTTGAGGCGTTATCCAACACCACAGTCGAGGATATTCAGAAGACGCTGACGGACGCTGGATTAAGGATGATGGATGCAACTACCTGGCCCCAGCAGGCAAAACTTGCCGCTCAGGGTGACTGGGATGGCCTGAAGAAATTGCAGGATGACCTTTCAGGCGGACGCAAAGCCAGTGCTGAAAAGAAGCCTGCCGCTAAGAAAACAAGTAAGAAATAAGAGGTAGAAATGGCACATAAAAAAGGTGGCGGTTCAAGCCGCAACGGACGAGATTCAAATTCCCAGCGTCTGGGCGTCAAGCGTTACGCGGGTCAGTTTGTGCTTTCTGGCAATATCCTTGTGCGCCAGCGCGGCACCAAGATCAAGCCGGGCTTGAATGTCAAAGCCGGCAAGGATGATACATTGTTCGCAATCGCTGATGGTGTTGTGATGTATGACGTCACCCATGGCCAGAAGCGCGTGAACATCGTTCCCGAGGCAGTAGCAGTAGAAGTGGAGGTCGTCAGTGAAAGCTGAAATCCATCCCACCTATTACCCTGACGCCAAGGTAACTTGCGCCTCCTGCGGGAACACCTGGACGACGGGATCTACCAGGAAAGAACTGCGCGTGGACATTTGCTCCAACTGCCATCCGTTCTTTACCGGTGAAGCCTCGCGCATTCTCGACATCGAAGGTCAGGTGGATCGCTTCTACAAGAAGCTTTCCGCTCGCCAGACGTATGTCGAACAGCAGAAGGTCAAGGAAGAACTGAAGGGTTCGCCTGAGCGTCCCATCGAAGAGCTGGGTATTTCGCCTCGTGCAATTGACGCGCTGAAAAAGGCTGGTATCGAAAACTTTGGTCAGTTCCTGGAAAGACTCAATGGCGGGAACGAAGCGGTGCTTGCGATTTCTGGTTTTGGTCAGGCTTCTCTCACTGCCGCCAAGAAGAAATTGCGCTCACTCGGTTACGAAGTCCCCGCGGCTGCAGCCTCCTAGGGTTGCAGAATAGTTATTCTCAGGTAAACTTACGGGCATGGCGCCTTGCGTCATGCCCATTTATTTTGCCAACAATCTAAACGAAGGGATCTATGCGTCATACACACGGTTCCATTGAGGTCGTTTGCGGTTCGATGTTTAGCGGCAAGACAGATGAGTTAATCCGTCGCCTGATACGCGCCACAATTGCCAAGCAAAAGGTACAGGTGTTCAAGCCCGCCATCGATGTTCGTTATGCGGTCGAAAAAGTTACATCCCACGCGGGATCGAACTTCGATGCCACTCCTGTCGAAAAAGCTATTGATATCCTGACAAAGATCGAACCGGACACTACAGTCGTCGCGATCGACGAAGCCCAATTCTTCGACTCCGATGTTGTTCAGATCGTCCAGCAGCTTGCTTCACGCGGCATTCGCGTCCTGGTAGCCGGGCTCGACACTGACTTCCGCGGGGAGCCGTTCGGTCCCATGCCGATTCTCATGTCGATCGCGGAACACGTGGACAAACTCCACGCGATCTGCATGGTCTGTGGTGATGAAGCTTCCCGCACCCAGAGATTGGTGAATGGAAAGCCTGCACGTTTTGATGACCCAGTCGTAATTGTTGGCGCCTCAGAATTATATGAAGCCCGCTGCCGCGTACATCACGAAGTACCCCGCTAGGGCCTCCGATAGTCTGCTGGTCAGGTGATAGAACGAATCCTATGCAACATTACAACGACATACTCGCTGAAGTCCTCATCGATGAAGAAACTCTGCAATCACGCATCAGGGAATTAGGTGCAGAGATCAGCGTAGACTATCCGGATGGCAATCTGCTACTCATCTGCATCCTGCGCGGCGGTGTTCCGTTTTTGGTCCATTTGAGCCGGTACATCACCGCCCCTCACATGATGGACTTCATGGCTGTTTCGTCCTACGGGGCAGGCAAACGAGAATCGAGCGGCACGGTACGAGTTACCTTTGACCTTCAAACAGACATTCACAGCAAGGATGTCCTTCTCGTGGAAGATATAGTGGATAGTGGGCATACCATTGCCTCTGTTCTGGAAATGCTGAACCTGCGCCAGCCGCGCAGCCTGAAGGTCTGCGCTCTGCTCGATAAAGCCGAGCGGCGCGAAGCTGTCGTCCCGATTCACTACCGCGGCTTCACCATCCCCAACAAGTTTGTTTTTGGCTTCGGGCTCGACCTCGACGAATACTATCGCAACCTGCCCTTCGTCGGCGTTGTGGATCTGGAAAAATATAAGCCACCTTCCTGATATGACAGATGAAAGTTCTCCTGTCGTAAATAACAAGAGCATGCCTGCTTCTCCCTACGCGGGTCGCTGGGTGGCCTGCGTGCGCGGCAGGATCATCGCCCAGGGGGGTACGCCGCAGCAAGCCCTCCACGCTGCACAACTCAGCAGACACAAAGAGAAACTTGAAATTATTTACATGCCTGTCCCTGTTCCGTATTCGCCTCTGATCGATACAGTTCGTGAGACGCTTCCCGGTCAGGAGATCTATCTCGTCGGCGGCGCTGTCCGGGATATGCTGCTGAACCGCACCTCGCCCGACCTTGATTTTGCGCTTCCTTCGAATGGCATTTCGCTTGCCCGGCGCGTTGCCAACGCCCTGCGCGCGGACTTCATGGTGCTTGATGGAGAACGCGACACTGGCCGTGTCATTGTCACAGAATCAGATGGTACACGGACCTTTCTTGATTTCGCTGCCTATCGTGGCAGAGACCTGGAAGAAGACCTGCGCGCCCGCGACTTTACCATCAACGCCATCGCCTTCGACGTGCACGCTCAAACTCTGCTCGACCCGCTCAATGGCGCATCTGATCTGCGTGCAAAAATTATCCGCGCCTGCTCACCAACTTCGTTATCGGATGACCCCGTCCGCACCTTGCGCGCGGTGCGGCAGGCTGCCACGTTCCAGTTCAAGATCGAGATTGAAACGCGCAAAGCGATGAAACAAGCCGTGCGCGTATTACCCAATGTCTCGATCGAGCGCCTGCGCGATGAGCTGTTCAAAATACTGGAAGGACCTCAACCAGACACATCCATCCGCGCTCTGGAGATGCTCGGAGTCTTTCCCGTCTTATTGCCCGAACTTCCTGCACTAAAA
>JAICRQ010000633.1 GCA_025966435.1 Anaerolineales bacterium
TCCTGCCCTCCGGTGAGCATTTGTGCAGATGCTGAACCTTGCATGGCAGCTACTGCCGCATCCCAAAATGTGCGACCAATGACTGCCGCGCGTTCGAGGACCTCACTTTCTGTGAATGGGAGTCGGTCGAGGCGAGCTTGTAGAACACCCGTCAATGTGGCAGGGACGCGTAACTGAGTCAACTTCTGCGGGACGATCTGCCAGATGTCTTCACCTTTTAGAATCACCCCGTCTTCGATCAACACTTTGATCAACTCTTCCAGATAGAATGGATTCCCCTCGGCATTCCTGGCAATCGTTTCCACAAGGTCATAGGGCAGATCAGAGACGTTCTGCAGAATCTCGCTGACCAGTTGCTGGCTGGCGAGAATGTCCAGGCTCTTGATCGTGATGATGCTGCAGATGGGAAAGTCACCCCCCCAGTTAGGATGCGCTTCATCCAGGCTGGGGCGAGCCGTACACAGGATAAATACCGGCAAATTGGTTTCCAGCTTTGCCAGATATTCGATCAGCTCCAGAGAACCATTATCTGCCCAGTGAATGTCATCGAGCAAAAGGACCAGGGGCGAATCTACAGTCAGCTTTCCAAAGAATTGGGCAATGCTGTTGAAAGACCGGTCACGGATCTGCCGCGCGTCCTTGCGGATACCGCGCACAAAAGGACTTTCAGAAAAATCAAATCCAAGCAGTTCGCCAATGAAGGCTGTTTGCTCTTCACTCTCGGGTCCCGTCATAGAAACCATACCTTGCTTTAGTTTTTCCCGGGCGTCCGCTTGCGAGTCGCTGTCGCGGATCTGGAAGCGGTTGCTGAACATATCCCGCAGCAAGCTGTAGGGAAGGCTCATCGTCTCTTCGTCCGCGCGGCCTTTGAACAGGTAAAAGTCCGTCGGATGGGAGTCCAACCAGGCTTCGAATTCATAAATGAGACGGCTCTTCCCCAGACCCGCGTCTCCCTTCACGACAACTACGGTCACCCGTCGATGAATCAGGCTCTGCTCCAGCGCGGATTGTATAATCTGAAATTCCGCCTCACGCCCGACCATGCGTGTGGTGACACCCTCGACTCCCCTTCTCCCCATCCGGAAGGCGCGGGGACGCACACGCTGGACGACATAAGTCTGTAGCGGCTCGGTCTTACCTTTTACCATAATGGGGGTTTGCTTTTGGACGTCGAACACTCCGCGCACGAGTTGGTAAGTGTCGTGGGAGATGAGGATGTCTCCCCCGTTCGCAGAGTTGACCAAACGGCTGGCGGTGTTGACGGTATCTCCCATCGCCGTGAATTCGCCCTGGGTGCCGATTGCGCTCAACAAGACCTGCCCGCTATTGATCCCCATCTTGAGATGAATCGGGAGCGACCCGACGCCCTCCTGAAATGTTTCCTGCATCTTGAGCGCGGCACGTACGGCGCGTTCTGCATCATCTTCGCGTGCAGTCTCCGTGCCCCACAGTGCCATAACCGCGTCACCAATGTGCTTGTCAATGTGACCGCCATATTCCTGAATGACGCGGTCGGCGCGAATCCA
>JAICRQ010000335.1 GCA_025966435.1 Anaerolineales bacterium
AAATATATGTGTATCGATGATGATATCGCTGTCATCGGGTCAAGCAATCTGGACATCCGCTCCTTTCAACTGAACCTGGAAATCACACTGGTCTGCTACGATACGCAGGTGGTCTCCGATCTCCAGGCGGTGACCATCGATTACCTGCGCAATACACGTCCCTTGCACCTGGGAGAATGGCAGGCACGCCCGATCTGGATCAAATTTCTTGACAATATTGCACGCTTAACTTCTGCTTTGCAATAGTTATAGATTGTTGTAGAGATTTACTCTTAGAGATAAAAATGAAAAAAACGAGCTTGCTTCAATCTGACTTATCTTACGTGATTGCAACTCTGGGTCATTTGGATACGCTGGTGATCGCGGATGCAGGCTTGCCCATCCCTGCCGAAACGGTGCGCATCGATTTAGCGCTGACGCCGGGTGTACCTGGAGCGATACAAACTCTGAAGGTCGTGCTGGACGAAATGAAGGTGGAGAAAATCGTTCTCGCCGAGGAAGCGAAGGAACGCAACCCCAAATACCTCACAGATGTGCAGGAGCTGCTGCCAGATATTCCTATTGAGTTTGTGGCGCATGCCGACTTCAAAACCAGGACGGCTTCTGCCCGCGCAGTTGTGCGAACAGGCGAATTTGCCCCGTATGCCAATGTGATCCTCGTCTCCGGTGTTGTCTTTTAGAATAATAGAGGGAGACCCTGGGTTATGTCTCGCGGGGCGATTACTGTTCCTGATCGTTGATCCGTTCTGCGACGAGCAGAATCTGATCCGCGGCAAAGTCTGCGGCGTCCTGAGTCAAGCCTTGCTCCACCATCAGGCGGCTGGCGATCTCCGTGTGATCCATGCGGAGTACATCCTCGGGCTGCCAGCCCTTGGCATACGTGGCGTAGATTTCGTCTGCGCTTAGATCATAGTACACAGTTTCAATCTGGCTGTCGCGATGGGTATCCCCTTGGGAGAGTTTTTCACGCGTAGCTCGGACCTGTTCTTCAAGAGCATCCAGAGCCTCTCGCAGTGTTGCCATCGGGTCGGCGCCCTGTTTCGCGACCGCGATATCCTGGGGGCGTTTATAGACGATGATGCGTACCCGGTACACGTCATAGGTCTGTGTATCTGCGGTTTTTTCCAGCGCGACCGCCGCGCCGATGATGTCAGAATGAGATGAGGCAAGTTCTCTTAGTTGTTGCTCTGTCTCCCGCTGGAACTCATCCCCTACGTCGGATACCTCTATGTTATAGTCAATATAAAAATCTGAGCTTCCCATATTTTCTCCTTGGATCGTATTGAGAAATATTCCTGCGCCCTCACGCGGAATTTGAACAGTGGAACTACCTGGCAGACTGAACGTTTCTATTTGATAAACAATGATATGAACGATGTAGAAATGCGACAATTAGGGATTTCCCCTCCCAGCCGTTGGCGGGTTCGTCTCGAGGAGATCGGGGTAGACGGCGAAATCTTCCTTAACCGGCATTCCTAGAATACAATCCAGATATATCCTTTTTATACCCGCGTTTTCTACTGGGATACATGTTCAAGTTTCGCAGTTTTTGTTAAGGTTTAACCTGAGAGGAGTCGGAAACATTGACTATGAACAGCAATGCATACCCGAAGAGGGAGAACGACCCATTTAGGATAGCCATCAAGGAGGAGCAAATTACCGTCCCGCCGGAAGGCAGGGCGACGATTCAAGTTGGCATTCTCAATGAAGGCCCTAGCGAAGAGTATGTAGACATCCTGGTCAAAGGCGTGCCGCCGGAGTGGGTCACAATTCCGACGCCTGTCCTCCAGCTCGCTTCGGGAGAAGCGAAACTCGTCACGCTAACTGTGGAGGCGCCTCTCCTTTCCGACAATCGCGTCGGTCAATATCCGCTGGACGTGCACGTCATCAGCCAGAACGACCCGAAGCGCGCGGCGGTTGCACGCAGTACCCTGACGGTGGCTGCCTACCAATCGAAGGGGCGGATTGGTGTACTGCTGGGTGCAGTTGATTTTGCCGTGACGCCAGGCACGACGATCGAGATTCCCATTTTGCTCCAAAACCGCGGCGACCAGGAAGATAGCTTTCGCTTAAGCATCAGCGGACTTCCCGCTCACTGGGTATCAAGCAGTCCCTCGCTAACACGCCTGGATCCGAACACAAGCGCCGAGGTCGAGCTTACGCTTCAAGTCCCTCGTTCGCCGCAAGCTGTTGCCGGGCGAATGCCCTTCACCATCCAGGTTGCCAGTCAGATTTTTCCAACGCAAACGACAAGTATCCAGTGCGTTTTAACAATTGCGGCATTTTCACAATTCTCAGCCTCGCTGGAACCCGGTTCCCTGCAAGCCGGTCAATTTGCACAAGTGAGCGTCTATAACGAGGGGAATACGATCGATTCCTATAGTATGCATTTTCAAAGCCGGGCGGATGAATTAATCTTTGAGAAAGCTGTTCAGGTCCCCCGACCGGGTCCGCATGGGACGCAGCAAATGGGGCTTGCCTATGTGGAGATTCCGCAGGGAGAGCGGTTCCAGGTGCCTCCCGGGGAGCGGGGAGCCTATTCGTTCCGCGCCAGGCTTCGGTCCCGGCCGATTCTTGGAAATGAAGAAACCTATCCTTTTGGAGTACAGGTTCGTTCCACCACGAACGAGCTGACTGAGCTCTCGGGGCAGGTTAGCGAGCGAGCCTACGTTCCTTTCTGGGTCTTACCCATAGGGGTGATCGCGGGTTTGCTCTTTTGCATTTTGTTCCTTATCCCTCTGAGCGGGATACCCACGGCCGGCGGCGCCACGCAGACAGCTGCCGTTAATCAAACACAGACTGCCTCAGCCGGACCCGGCGATCTGGATGGCGATGGGCTGACCAACGAACGCGAAGCAGCTCTCGGTACAGATCCTCTCAACCCGGATACAGACGGTGATCGTTTATCGGACCGCGATGAGGTCGAAACACATCAGACCAATCCGCTTGTGGTCGATACGGACGATGACCGCTTACAGGACGGCGACGAAGTCCAGACCCATCTGACCGACCCGCGCAATCGCGACATGGATGGCGATGGACGCATCGACGGTGACGAAATCGCCGGCGGGACTGATCCGCGCAACCCCGATAGTGATGGCGATGGTTTGCGAGATGGCGATGAAATCCGATTGAACACCGACCCGCGTAATCCCGATAGCGATGGGGACGGCTTGCGGGATGGGGAAGAGAACGAGACCTGTCCGCGCCCGAGTGACCCGGATTCCGATGACGATGGCATCACCGACGGCAGAGATCTGGACCCGTGTAACCCGGGCAACCCTGCTCTGACGGCTACCGCTGCTGCAGGTGCAACGTCGGCGGCTCCGACGTTTACCCTCACTGTGGCTCCCACGACCGCTCCCAGCCAGACGCCTCTGCCCACAAACACCAATCCTCCACCTGCCACGGTTACGCCGCCGCCGCCGAGTCTGCAGGGGACGATGCTGTTTGAGTCGAACCGGACCGGTAACGCTGAGATCTATGCTGTGAACTTTGGCAATCAGTCACTGACGCGGGTGACGAACAGCGCTGCCCAGGACGTGCAGCCCGCTCTGGCGCCGGATTCGATCCAGTTTGTGTATGTCACCAACCAGGATGGGAACAATGAAATCTATCTAACCGGCGTGGACGGCCGGACGCCTCTGAATCTCACGAATAATCCCGGTGATGACATTCATCCCACCTGGTCGCCAGATGGGAACTGGATTGCGTTCACCACCAACCGGGATGGGAATCAAGAAATTTACGTCATGCGCCGTGACGGCTCTGAAGTGCGCAACCTGACGAATAACGCCGCCAACGATTTCGCTCCCGCCTGGTTCTCGGTCGGAGGTTTCCTGGGCAGCCAGGATTGGATCGTCTTTACGTCCACACGCGATGGCAACCAGGAAATATACAAAGTACGTCCGGATGGGTCCGGGTTAGCCAACCTGTCTCTCAACCCGGCAAACGATCATTCTCCCTCTGGCTTCACAGGCGGAGCGATCATTGCGTTCGTGAGTGACCGGACCGGCAACTCTGAAATTTTCGTCATGACCGATACAGGCGGCGCGCAGACCAATATCACCAATCATCCGGCGCAAGACCTGGAGCCGTCGATTAACCCGGGTGGGCTTTGGGTCACCTTCTCGACCGATCGGGATGGTAACCTGGAAGTATATGTCGTCCGAGTGGACGGTGGCACGGCCTCCAACCTGACCAGAGACCCAGGGCAGGATCGCCAACCGGATTGGTGAACACTGATTGAGCTCTTGTTTGCTAGGAGACGATGTGGAAAAAGTGTTCGAAATAGCGATCCACATCGACCGTCATCGCGACCTGGTGTGGGGCGTCGGGCTTGCCTGGCTTCCAGATGGTTTTTCCGGGGTTGTCAACAAGATCGAGCTGGACTGTGCCATGCTGATACGAACAGAGATCAGGTTCGAAAATCGTTGCGGCAGCCAGCGGGTCGTGGAAGGTGATGAACGGGTAAAA
>JAICRQ010000054.1 GCA_025966435.1 Anaerolineales bacterium
AACTCTCTGCGGACAGCAGGTACGCCGACCTGATGTTCGTTTCATTTCGTGCCGAATCAACCTACCAATAGGAGAAGAATCATGATCACCAAAAGCAATGCCCTCCGCATGGGCATCCTGCTCGTATTGTTATTGACTTCTGCTTGCGGCGCGCCTGCCGCAACCCAGGCACCTCCATCCAAAGAAGCTCCGTTTACGGATTACATCCCTGAGGAGGCTTCGACCGAAGCGCCTGCCGCGACGCAAGAATCCGTAACAGGCTATCTCCCCCAGCAGCCTGCGTCGAACGTACATCCCCCAATCCCTCCCAACAATCAAGAGCCCTACGGCATGTTTTTCGAAGACTATGGAGTCAACCCTTCCATAGATACCGAAGACGACAATCTCTCCACCTTCGCGCTGGATGTGGACAGTGGTTCGTACACGATCATGCGCAGCTATCTGAGCGAAGGGAATTTACCGCCATCCGATTCGGTTCGGGTGGAGGAGTATGTCAATTATTTCGACCAGGGCTATCCCAGCCCGCCTGTGCATCAGGCATTTGGGATCTATCTGGATGGCGCACCCGCGCCCTTTACGCAGACTGAGCGATATCAAATGCTGCGCGTCGGAGTCCAGGGCTATCAGATCCCTGCTGAAGAACGTAAGGACGCCTCCCTCACGTTCGTGATCGACGTCTCGGGTTCGATGGATATGGACAACCGGCTGGGATTGGTCAAGCGGTCGTTGGAGCTGCTTGTTGAGCAATTGCGACCGGGCGATCGCGTCAGCATCGTCGTTTATGGGTCAGAGGCTCGCGTCATCCTGGAACCCACTTCTGGTGCTGACAAAGGGGCAATTCTCGAGGCGATCTACAATCTGCGCCCCGAGGGAGCAACAAATGCAGAGGCAGGAATCCGCCTCGGGTATCAGATGGCAATGCACGCCTATAACCCCGAAGGTATCAACCGGGTGATCCTATGCTCGGATGGCGTGGCAAACGTCGGGGTGACGGGACCGGAGGCAATCCTGCAGGAGGTGAGTCATTATGTGGAAGAGGGGGTCACGCTTACAACCGTTGGGTTCGGCATGGATAACTATAACGACATCCTAATGGAGCAACTGGCGGACAACGGCGATGGTTTCTATGCCTATGTGGACGATCTGCGCGAGGCGCGCCGCCTCTTTCTCGACCGAATCACCGGAACCTTGCAGACGATTGCCATGGACACAAAAGTGCAGGTCGAGTTCAATCCTCAAGTGGTGATGCGTTACCGCCTGGTTGGTTTTGAAAACCGCGCCATAGCCGACGAACAATTCCGAGACAACACCGTAGATGCAGGGGAGATCGGCGCCGGACACTCGGTCACGGCGTTGTATGAAATCAAGCTTTACCCTGAGGCGTATGGAAATATTGCAACAGTCTTTCTGCGCTGGCAGGACCCCGAAACCCGCCAGGTTGTGGAACTGTCGAAAGAATTCAACACTGGTGAGCTTGCCTATCAATTTGAGTCCGCTGACCTATATTTCCAGCGGTCTGTTGTCGTCGCTGAGTATGCTGAAATCTTAAAGAAAAGCTATTGGGCAGAGGAGAGCTCGCTGGCACATGTGTATCATGAGGCAGTACGCGTGAGTGAATTACTGCCCTGGGATGAGAACATGAGCGAGTTCATGGAATTGATCCGCCGCGCAAGCCAGTTGACGGATTAGTAAAGCCTTGCGAAGGTTTTTACGGGATGGGAACATCCAGGCACACTAACCTTCGCAAGGCTCAATCAAAAAGAGGAGTCAGGTAATTCTGACTCCTCTTGTATACCTGTTACCGTGAGTACTTTTTTACTTACCCCTTATACTTCCAATTCTGCACATCCCAGGTCATGCTGCCCCAGGTGCTGACCGTGTATCCCTCCAGGTTGGAACTGAAGCCATATCCATCCTGGAAGAGGTAAATGTAGTTCTGCACAGCATCCTCCTGAATGAGCCTAGCGAGCTCACAATAGGCTTCGCGGCGCTCTGCCTGGTCGAACGTGCTGCCCGCCGCCTCGATGGCTGCGTCCGCTTCGGGGTTTACCCAGCGGAAGGAGTTATCGCCGTCGGGGTTGTCTGCGCTGGGGATGCTGGCGGAATGGTAGGAATCGACTACATCTCCGTGAGGCTCGAGGTAATAGCCGCGATCGTAGATGAGCATGTCAAAGTCCCCTAGTTTAGCCGGGGCACCATCCGCAAATGAGCCAAAGATGATCGAGAAGTCATAGTTCTGAATGTTCGCTTCAATGCCCACCGCTTTGAGATTTTCGACGATAAATTGCTCTGTGCGCTCCAGAGGCTCGAAGGCAGTATAGCCCTGAAGCTCGAGAGAAAGTCGCGTTCCGTCTTCCGCGTACAATGCGCCCTCTGCCACGCGGATGCCATCCGGTCCTTCCACCCAGCCGGCTTCGGTCAGCAATTGGCTGGCTTTTTCGACATCGAAGTTGTACAGGCGCGGGACATCACACTGGTACCATCCGTACGCGAAGGGACTTGTCGAAGGCTGCACCTGCCCGTTCATTACATCGTTGATCAGAGTATCGTAATCGATAGCATGAGAGATCGCCTGTCGCACGCGGAGGTCGCCGAGGATGGGGTGGGGCTCGGAAGCAGAAGGATCGTCATCGCCAGGTCTGCTCAAATTGAAGTCGATTGCCATATTCCAGATTCCGGGGACCAACTGCTGTGCGGCAGTCCCCTCCATGATCGCGTCGTAGTCAACCTTGTCCTCGCCGGGCCAGAGATGCACATGCGCTTCGCCCTGCTTCATCAGCGCCGTCTGTGAAGCGGCCTCCGGAATGATGCGGAACACGAGCCGGTCGAGGTAAGGTTTGCCTTCTTCGTAGTAGTTCTCGTTACGCTCCATCGTGATGCTTTCGCCGCTGCGCCAATCGGTCACGACGAACGGACCTCCTACTACCGGATTCATGTTGTAGTCCCATGTGGTCATTTCTTCCGGATTGCCGGTGGCGTGACGCGGTAGCAATGCCGCCGAGAACTGCCCTAAATAACCCACATACGGTTCGCTGTAATGCACAATTGCCGTCAAATCATCAGGCGTTTCAATGTCTTCAATCAGTTCGAAGCCAGCCGTCTGATTGAAGGCGCCGCTATTCGGATTCGAGACGGCTTCCCACGTAAATTTAATATCGTCGGAGGTCATCGGTTCCCCGTCGGACCATAGTAAGCCCTCACGCAACTTCCATGTGACAGTCCTTTGATCCTCAGAAACGGTTGGAAGTTCTGCTGCCAGGCGAGGAGTATATTCGCCTTTTTCGTTTGGCGTTGTCAAGCCAATCACGCTCGCATCTGACACCTGATACACAATAGCTGCATCTGCCAGGTAGCGGTTGAGTCCCGCTGGCTCCTCGGGGATGACAAGCACGACCGTGCCACCTCCACTCTCCGCGGGGTCACTAGCAACAGGCACTTGACCGCACGCGCCGACCATCAGCCCGAGCAGGATGAACAAGGTTAGCACTTTTAGTTTCATCTTCTCTTCTCCTTTTTGTAGGTCGGTTTGTCTGCACAGTGTCCTGAAAGGGCAAACCAACCAGATGTCGGGATTCCATCCCGATCTACTTTTCTGTATGGATCACATAGGGATCGAATGCATCCCGTAAGCCATCACCAATGAAATTGATTGCCATCACAGTAATGAAAATCATCAAGCCCGGGAAGATCGCCAGCCACGGGGCGCGATAGACATGGATTTGCGCGCTCTCCAAAATGTTCCCCCAGCTTGGCGTGGGCGGCTGAATGCCAAAGCCTAGATAGCTCAAACCGGACTCCGTAATAATCGCATACGCCATCTCCAGCGTGGCCGTGACCAGCAGGGGACCGATACTGTTTGGGAGGATACGCAGGAAGATCAAACGCGCGTCGCTGGCGCCGAGGGCGCGCGAAGCAGAAACGAACTCCTTTTCACGCAGGACAAGGAACAATCCGCGTGCGAGGCGAGCGGGTAACATCCAGGCGAAGACGCTGATCGCGACGATCACGAGCCATACACTGTTCCGAAACTCTGCCAGCGCAGGCATCTCGCGCAATAACGCGCTGAACAGAATCAGCACAAAGACAACGGGCAGGATGAGGAAGGTGTCCGTAATGCGCATCAATATGTTGTCGATCCAGCCGCCGTAATAGCCCGACAGCGCGCCGATGACAATCCCAATAGCTAAGGAAAACAGCGTAGAGAAAATACCCACCGCCAGCGAGATTCGCCCGCCGTAGAGGATGCGGGTGAACACATCGCGCCCCAGTTCGTCTGTGCCAAACCAGTGTTCTGCAGAGGGAGGCGCGAAGTCATTTCTCGGATTCTGATCGGTCGGGGAATATCTGCTGAGAGGCGCTGCCAATACCAAAGTCACCATCAAGAGAAGCAGGATGGCAGCGAGCAAAGCGAGGCGATGCCGACGAAAGCGCCGCCAGATCAACTCGGTCAGGCTTTCGGGTCGAGTCGACGTGGAGAAAATGGGCTCGGATGCCAGTACGGTATCAGTCATAGCGAATGCGCGGGTCGAGGAACCCGTAGACGATATCGGCGATTAGGTTGAAGAGCAGGGTAAGCGCGGCATAGATCATCATCACTGCCAGAAGAATCGGATAATCGCGTCCTTTCGCCGCGTCCCAGAAGAGACGCCCCATCCCGGGCCAGGCAAAAATCGCTTCGATAAAGACCGCGCCGCCGAAGACGGTCGGCAGGTCGAGCGCGATCAACGTAACGAGAGGCAAGAGGGCGTTCCGCAAGGCGTGACGGAAGTGCACCATGCGTGCCGATAGACCTTTCGCCCGCGCCGTACGAATGTAATCCTCATTCAATGTGTCGCGCATGGACGAACGCAGAAAGCGCGAATACCAGGCGATCCAGCTAAAGCTCATGGCCGTGATGGGCAGAACAAGGTGCCAGAGCAGGTCCAGAACTTCGCCTTCTCTGCCAATGGTGTACATGCCTCCCGCGGGAAACAGTTGCACATTAAGATAGAAAATCACAATCAGCACCAGTCCCATCCAGTAGACAGGCACGCTTTGTCCGGCAAAGCTGAACGTGGTGATGAGGTTATCGAAGAAAGAGTACGGCTTGATGGCAGAGTACACCCCGATGGGAATGGCAAAGAGCAGCATGACGATAAACCCCGCGCCGAAGAGGATGAGTGTGGCAGGGACACGTTCCCAGATCATTTCGGCAACGGGACGGCGGAATTTGATCGAGTAGCCCCAATCTCCTTCCAGCACAAAGGCTTTGATCCACTTCACGTATTGGATGGGGAGAGGCTGGTCCAGCCCAAGGCGAACGCGCAGCGCGGCAAGCTGCTCTGGGGAGACGTTGGGGTTGCGTTCCGCCTGCGCCAGCGGACCTCCGGGCATGAGCCGTACCACGCCGAAGAGGAACACGCTCAGGAGGAACAGGATGGGTAAAGCTTGCAAGGCGCGGCGGAGGATGTAGGTGGTCATGAAGATTTGCTCAAGCCGCCGTCCTCAGCGTCGGGACGCCGCCTGGAGTATTAGATTTCATGAACAATCCTTCCATCCACCATGGTCATGACAGCTTTTGCAGTCCTGATATCTTCCGGCGGCAATTCAAACAGATCATGCGAGAACAAAACCAGGTCCGCCAGATAGCCTTCCTTCACCTGTCCCTTTTGATGGTCCATGAACTCCGTATAGGCTGCGTCGCGCGTGTAACCCAAAATACACTCTTCGAGAGTCAGCCGCTGGTCGTGGTCATCGTGCGACCATTTCTGGCGATTGAGGGCGACATAAAGATTGATCATCGGGTCGAAGGGCGCGACAGTCCAGTCGCTGCCCAATGATAGATGCGCACCTGCATTCTTAAGATCGCGCCAGGGGAAGGAAATGGGCCAACGCTGTGGGCCCGTTCGTTTCGTCCAGACGGCATCCTCTTCCAGGCTGAAGGGCGCGTGACTGGTCTGCATGGATGCGATGACGCCCAGCTCCTTGAAGCGCGGCATATCTTCCGGCTGGCAGACTTCGATATGCTCCACACGGTGACGGCTGTCGCGCTTGCCGTTCATTTTCTGGATCGCTTCATAGCCGTCAAGAGCCTGTCTCACGGCGCCATCGCCGCAGCAGTGGACGGCGACCTGCAAACCCATCTTGTCGCACAGGGATGCCATGCGGGTGAAATGTTCCAACGAGAAGATCGGCTCGGCTTTCACATCGGGGGCGTCAGCATACGGATCAATGTTGAATGCCGTATAGGATTCCCAGACCCCGTCCATAAAGAACTTTGCAGCGCCACCGCGCACGTACTCCATTTGAACAGCTGCCATCTGTGCCGCTTCGCTGAGCATTTCTTCTGTTGTTTCCGGCTTGACATGATACGGCACATAGACGCGCATATTCATTTCGCCGGCGTCTTCGAGGGCGGCGTATGCCATCAACTCTTCCATGTCCCCGTTCATATTGTGAACACTCGTAATTCCGGTTGCGTTGAATCTTTGAATCGCGAGTTTTAACAATTCACGTTTGCGATTTGAATCAGGTTCGGGAACCAAATCCATGACGGCACGCATGGCATCCCCTTCACGCAGTTCGCCTGTAGCGAGACCTTTCTCATCACGGACGATGATGCCGTTTGGCATCTCGCGCCCGTCATCAGTCAGAATACCAGCCATCTCGAGGGCTTTGGTATTCGCCCAGCCCGTATGCCCATCGTACGCGCCAATGTACACCGGGCGATCCGCGAGGATTTCATCCAGCTCCTGACGTGTGGAAACAATACCGTATCTGATACCGCGTCCAAGGACCCAGGGGTTGGTCCGGTTTTCACTGGCGTAATCGGACAATATATTTTTTAAGTCTTCTTTGGTCTTGACTTCCTGGAGCTGGGCATTACCCATCCAGATGGAGCCCCAGAGCAAATGTACGTGGGTGTCGATAAAGCCTGCTGTGAGTGTATGCCCTTGAGCATCAATCAGACGAGTGGAATCAATTTTGAATGACTCTGCTCCTTCATTGGTCCCCACATAAATGATGCGATTGCCCCTGACTGCCACTGCCTCTGCGAACGGATTTGTTTCGTCACTGGTGAAGGCTTTCGCGTTCGTAATGATGACATCGGCAGATGGCATTTTCTCTCTCCTAGAAAATGTAGTAACGACTCCAGTCGTTGTGTTTGTGAACAGGGCGACTTAGTCGCCACTACAAGATTTATCCAATATACATAAATTGACCCCTCCGGTCAAGTGAAGTTTGCTAATACGGCACTTCACGAAAATCGGATTGAAAGGATACCCGAAAACAGGGTGCGGGCGCTACTGCGCCCGCACCCTGTTTTCGGGCTAATCTTGTTTCGTGTCTGCTGAATGTTTCCACGGTTATAATTTGAGCGGATGAAAACACAGATCATCACCCTCGAATCACACGATGACCTGATCTCCGTGCGGGACCGGATGTCGTGGGCGAAGACGCCGCGCATTTTGCTGGTCTGGCCCAAATATGAGAAGGTCACGTTGCGACAGGTGGATTTGAAAGTGCTACAGAGACATGCTCTCACACTTGGCGCGCAGCTGGGTTTGGTAACGCGAGCGCGACGCGTGCGTCAGGAAGCGGAGGTTCTGAAAATCCCGGTCTTTGAGTCCACGGGGCAGGCACAGCGCCTTGCATGGCCGAAGCCGCGGCGGAGACGATGGGTGCAGCGTCCCCCTCGTAAGGATTTGCGCGAGCAGCGGGAGCAGGTATTGGTCAGGGAAGAGGTATGGCGAGCTCACCCTGCTGTGCGCGTGGGAGGTTTTATCCTTGGTGTGGCTGCGGTGCTTGTACTTGTGGCGTTGTTTATCCCGCGTGCAGAGGTGGTGCTCCAGCCTCAGTCCAAAACCCAGAGTGTTGTTTTGCCGGTCATCGCCGGTCGCTCTATCGAATCTGTGTTTATCACAGGCACGATTCCTGCGCACGAAAAGCGTGTGATTGTGGAAGGGACACAGACGGTAATTGTGACAGGACGAGGTGTGACACCCCAGTCGCAGGCGAGGGGACTCGTGACGTTTCGGAATCTCACGCAGCAGGCAGTCACGATTCCCAGAGGAACCGTTGTGCGAACCGAGGATAACATCCGCTTCGAAACGACGCGCGCGCGGGAGGTTCCTGCAGGGGTGGATGAGACACTGAAACTTCCCGTCGTAGCTGTGGAAAGCGGTCGTTCCGGGAACGTGGATGCGGAAACCATTGTTGTCGTGGAAGGCAGGCTCGGGCTCTCGCTCTCAGTCTTGAATGCTGAGCCGCTGACCGGTGGAAGAGAAACGCCCTCCGTGCAGGCAAGCGATGCCGATCGGGAACGCGCGAAAGAATCGTTGATGGAAAAATTGGAAGAGGAGGCACGTGCCCAACTTGAAAGCGAACTCCAAACTGGTGACGTTCTTTTCCAGGACACGTTTGAGGTATCTCAAATCCTTTCCGAAGTATACGATCCACCTGCGGGTGCGGCGAGCACCAAACTGACGTTGAACATGCAGGCGGAGTTTTCGACTCTCTATGCGGACGCATCCGACCTGACTGAGCTGGCTGCCTTAGCGTTGAATGCTTCGCTGCCCTCAGGTTTTGCCGCGGACTCGGATGCGTTATCCATCGAGCCAGTGACGCAACCCATCCTCAACGATGACGGCTTTACCCGCTGGACAGTGCGCGCGGAGCGGCGTATTGTGCAACAGATTCATTACTCTCAAATTACGCAGCTAATCCAAGGAATTAGTGCCCGCCGCGCCCAGAGTTTGTTGGAAAACAACCTGACGCTCGAAGATGCACCTGAGATTCGTCTTTCTCCGACGTGGTGGCCGTGGGTGCCTATTGCCCCGTTCCGTATTTCGGTGGTGACCGAGTGAAGGAGTAGACAAGTACATACGTATACAAGTAGATGCGTTTCGATCTATGTACTTGTTTACCTGTTTACTTATATACCTATGAGAATCTTAGCTGTTGACCACGGTGAAAAGCATATCGGGCTTGCCATCAGCGACCCGACCGCCACGATTGCCAGTCCGTTGAAAGTGATTCAACATGTCTCGCGCTTAATGGACGCGGCGCAGGTCGCCAATCTGGCGTCCGAAAATGATGCCGGGCTTATCGTCGTAGGCCAGTCGTTTGATGAAGAAGGCAAGCCAAACCTTGCAGGCAGGCGCGCGGCGAAGTTTGCCGAAGCGTTGAAACAGCAGACGCAAATTCCTGTCGTCCTGTGGGACGAGTCGTTCAGCACACAGGATGCGCGCGCGGTGCGAATCGAAATGGGCGTCTCGCGCAAGAAGCGCGCCGGTCACATGGACGAGCTCGCGGCAGTGATGATTCTGAGATCTTATCTTGATGCAAATACACCAATGGTGGAATAAAACCACCGTTGCAAAACGTCACCTGGTGAACATTCATGGCTACGCAGCCAACAAAACCAATTCCCCGCCGTAAGTCCAAACTCAGAATTGTGCGGAAGCTCATCGCTCTTTTCTTTTTATTCAGCATCTTCACTTGTCTGCTTGCAGCTGTGTTTTACGTTCCCTTGCGCGCCGCGCGGCTGTATGGGCCTCCCGCGCCGTCTCTTTCCCTTCCGGCACGCGTGCAATATTCTGCACTTTTGCTCTGGTATAACGGTCTGTTGACTCAGCCTCTCGATATGAACGGCACCTTGCAAACCTTCACGATCGAGATCGGTGAGTCGGTCGACTCCGTTGCCAACCACTTGCAGGTGGTGGGGTTGATTCGGGATTCGGATGCGTTCCGTACGTACCTGATCTATTCCGGGCTGGATATGTCCATCCAGGCAGGAGAATACGAACTGAGCACCGCCATGTCTGCTATGGATATTGCCCACGAATTACAGGATGCCACGCCAGAAGAGGTGACCTTTGTCGTTCTGCCTGGCTGGAGGATAGAGGAGATCGCAGAGTCACTGGCGACTTCCGGGCTGCCGATCACACACGACGAATTCATCGCGGGGACAAAAACACCTCCGCAGGGGTTTGATTTCCTGTCGGGTGCCAGCACCGTGGAGGGATTTCTGCATCCCGATTCGTACATCTTCTCCCGCGACGTTTCAGCTGCCGAGGAAATGATCGCCGAGATGGTGCGTAACTTTGCATCGCATCTTACCCCCGAGATCCGAAGTGGTTTCGAACGGCAGGGACTGAATGTTTACCAAGCAGTGACCCTTGCTTCCATGGTCGAGCGCGAAGCGGTGCAGGACGACGAACAGGCGTTGATTGCGTCGGTCTATTTGAACCGGTTCAAGATAGGGATGAAGCTGGACGCGGACCCGACTGTCCAGTATGCGATCGGCTATAACTTCTTACAACAAACCTGGTGGACGAATCCTCTAAGTCTGCTCGACCTGCAGGTGAACTCAGTCTATAACACGTATATTTACGAGGGATTGCCGCCAACACCGATTGCGAATCCCAGTCTGGGAGCCTTGCGCGCTGTTGCATTCCCGGCTGAGACTCCTTACATCTTCTTCCGTGCGAAATGTGATGGCTCCGGTTTCCACGAATTTTCAGAGACGTTCGATGAGCATCTCCAAAATGCATGCCAGTGAGCGGAGTCTAACTCATCAAGTGTTGAAAGGATTTCTACAAGTGTCTTATCCCATCCTCGAATTTGATCCTGCGCCCGAAGCCTTTATCGAGCCGTCAAAGGTTATTCGGGCTCGTGATTTGCCCGAACATTGTGTGATCACGTTTTTCAAAGAAGTAATCGACAAAGTTATTGAAGAGCACAGCGCTAAGGTAGCGATGGAAAACAAATGGGAGGACGGTCCGCACTGCATTTATGAGATTTCTTATCATGATCGGCGGTTGGCTTTCTTTCATCCAGGTGTAGGCGCGCCGATCTCGGCGGGACTACTCGAAGAAGCGATTGCGTTTGGCTGCCGAAAATTCATTGCTTGTGGAGGCTGCGGTGTTCTCGATAAGGATATTGCAGTCGGTCATCTGATTGTGGTATCGAGTGCAGTGAGGGATGAAGGAGTTTCCTACCATTACCTTCCACCGGCTCGCGAAGTGACGGCAAATGCAGAGGCTGTGCGTGCTCTTGTGAAAACTCTTGACGCTCGAGGAGTTCCATACCGGGTTGGCAAGACTTGGACGACCGATGCGCCGTATCGCGAAACGCCCGGAAAGATAGGAAAGAGGAAAGAAGAGGGTTGTCTGGTTGTCGAGATGGAAAGTGCTGCTCTGATCGCCGTTGCACAGTTCCGCAATGTTATCTTTGGGCAAGCGCTATATGGCGGCGATGATTTGAGTGGCATGGAATGGGATAGCCGCCAATGGACTTCCAAAAGAGATATCCGAGAAAGTCTCTTCTGGCTTTGTGCGGATGCCTGCCTTACCTTATAAAAATTTCAGCTGGTTCTGAACCACGAAACAATAATGTGGAGTGATCACCACCCCGCATTATTGTTTCGTATCTACACTTTCTCCACCGGGAACTGGACTTCAGCAGTCAAGTCCCCCTTTTCCGCGGAGCCGTAGAACAATTCACGCGGCGGTCCGGCGATCTGGTAGCCGTTGTCTTCGATCCACTGCGTGAGGGCGTTGTAGGCGGGCAGTAAGCCTCCCGCCTTTTTGTAGAAGCCGTCCGTTGCCACCGTAGATGCCATGAGCGGAACGGGTTCAAATTGTTTGATCTGGATGGGTGCAACGGGTGAAACACGAGTGGCAGCATTTGCATCCGAAATGATGAAGGAGCACTCCGTGTCGATGTTTTCTCGGACGAAGCCTTCATTGTAATAAATGGACATGGATGGTCCCAGGGATAGATTGTTGGCTCGTACCCAGCGTTCGATGGCATCGAATATCTCACTGTAGCGCTGCGGCATTTGCTCCAGGGACGGCACCGTTTCACGAATCGCAACCACCGTCAGTGCATCAACAGGTTTCAGGGTCACTTCATAATCAGGCATTTTATCCTCCAAATCGAGAGTATTGAGGCGAGCGAGTATACGTTCCCGGCGCAGTTGGGCTGTCTGGGCTTCCTGTTCGGCTCGCACCAACTGTGCC
>JAICRQ010000539.1 GCA_025966435.1 Anaerolineales bacterium
ATGCGGTGACCAGCTCGAACTGGTCGCAACTGGATGTGGAGACGACAACCAGCCCGTTCAGCGTGGAAGAGGCAGAGCGACGTGTGCGCGCCCTTCGACCTCCGCAGCGTCACATACCGGACCTCGGTCTGCATCTGCGTTCGACGCATCGCTCCGGCGATCTGGTAATCCGCACCAAGAACTTAAAGGTGGGCTATCCCGCCGAAGATGGTCTCTCTGAAAAGTTTCTTTTCTCTACACCGGATATCGAATTGAGAAGATTGGATTGTGCTGCCCTGATCGGACCCAACGGCGCGGGCAAATCCACATTTCTGAAAACGATTCTAGGCCAGATTCAACCTTTGGCTGGTGAAGTGATTTTGGGTGCAAGCCTGCACGTTGGTTACTTCGCGCAGGCGCATGAAGGGCTCGATCCCGAGAAGACTGTCCTCGATGAGATTCTCGAGCAATCGCCTGGTATGCTGCCATACCAAGGACGCGACTACCTAGGCAAATATCTCTTTTCCGGCGATGACGTATTCAAAACGGTATCGATGCTCTCCGGCGGCGAGCGCGGACGGCTGGCACTGGCAAAGCTTTCCCTGCAGGATACGAACCTCTTGCTGCTCGACGAGCCCACCAACCACCTGGACATTTCCTCACAGGAAATTCTGCAATCCGTGCTGGATGCGTATCAAGGCACGATCTTGCTCGTCACTCACGATCGTTATCTCGTCGACGCGTTAGCAACCCAGATCTGGGAGATCAACCCCGATGAATCACAGATGACTGTCTTCAACGGTACCTATTCTCAGATGAAAGCAGAGCGAGAAAAAGAAGCCGCGCGGCTAACTACACAGCAAGTAGAAAAGATCGAAACTCGAAACTCCAATAGCGAATCTCGCAAGTCACAAAACGCGAAGACAAAAGAGGAACGAAGAAAGCTTGCTCAGTTGCAGGAACTCGAAAACACCATTGCAGAACTAGAAGCCAAGCTGGCGAACCTGAGCATGCAATTGGGAAGCCCATTTGTGAAACCGGCAGAAGCCGCGAAATTGGGGACAGAATATGAACGCGTGCAGAGAGAAATGGATGAGAAGCTAGGCGAGTGGGAACGGATGCAGGCATAACTCTAGCCTCAGGGAAAGCCCCCATACAAGCAGGAATGCTATTTGGTATAAGTGCGAATAGAGGTGAACGAATGCCGAAAATCATATTTCGAGGCAAAACATATTACAGCGTCTATGAGATGCCGCCAAACATTCGCCGCGCCTATGAAAAAGAACAGGAAACGGCGGGTGCGGATAAAGAAAAGCCTGAATCTGCTATTGACTCTCTTCCAACCACATCTGAACCAGAGCCGAGGGCTGGAATGCGTGGCTTGATCTGGGGGATTCTTGCGGCACTTGTATTCGCTGGAATTGCATATCTATTGTCGCGCTTTGTACCCTGAATAGTTCAATCGAATTATTTTTAATATCTCTTAAGCGAGCCCTTAAAAAACTATTAAGTAAGTTATAAAATCCATGTATGGCGGCACAGTCGTGCTACCCCATCGTTAGACTCGATGAAAGGCTGAGTAAATCTTTAATTCATCAGGTCTGGAGGTGCTGCCATGGCTCAAATAGAATTTAGAGGACAAACCTATAATAACGAGTTCGAAATGCCGTATGACATTCGTCAGGCATATCTTAGAGAAAAACAACAGCGAGAAAGCAACAAAGCCAGTGAAAAGCCGTTGTCAGATATTGTCGATATGTCTCCCGAGGTAAAGAAAATTTATGAGCGAGCGTTGGGTGAGGTAGAGGACAAACTTCCCACATCCCGCCAATTAAAGAATTTGCCCAAAACCGAAGAGATCTACCGCCAGTCCGCGCCCGATGATATGAAGCACTTGCCGTCAGACGAAAGTATCTACCGTCCATCACAACCATTGATCGATCCAGCTAAATCGGCGATCGAACCCGAGTCCGCATTTGGGATGAACCGGTTTATCTCCAGCATTGTCTGGGTGTTCATTCTCGTCGCGGTTGCGTTTGTCATTATGCAGTTCCTGGGTTGATAACTTATATAATGGGGGAATCCGTTTGCTATGCCCTTTACGGTCACAAATGGCAATTTGTGACCGTAAAGGGCATACTATAATCGACAGGCATGGGACCCAATCTAAAAATCATCCTGTTCTACGCGTTAGCTGCAGGGTTGCTCGCCGCGTTGACCAGTCCCATCCCGGGGACATCGTTGTTGCTCACGGGGTTGGAGATATTGATGGTGGTACATCTCGCCAAGAGAAATAAGTTTGATTTGAGTCTTAAAACGCTTGGGTTTTCTGCGACAGCCATCTGGGGTGTGTCCAGCATCTTGAAAGATGTCGGGTTGGAGTTGTTGCGTTTCGCTCCGATCCTAGGATGGGCAGCAGGCGTCATTGTGGCAATTCTCTTTGTCTTCTTTTTGGGGATGCTGGCAAATCTATATTTCAGCAAATAACCTTATAAGGAGAACATCATGGCAGAATCAAAAACTTGTCCCAAATGCAATCATCGAATGAAACCCGGCACGCTGCAGCAAATCGGAAATTATGGAAATTCACCGTTCGTCTGGGCACCCGAAGGGGAACCGCCATTTCCCGTCAAAGGGGCGGGCAGTCCACGCAAAAGCTTGACCGTGTTTCGCTGTGAAGGTTGTGGTTATCTTGAGTATTATGCTCTTTAAGTAAAATCCAATTCTAATTAAACAAAATAATAAAAACAGCCTGATAGTTGTATATCTATCAGGCTGTTTGTGTGTTTAAGGTGG
>JAICRQ010000626.1 GCA_025966435.1 Anaerolineales bacterium
AAGGCGGGTCAGGCATCCATCCACATAATTGCCGTTCCAGATGAAAGGATTGGTATCGATCATCCGGTCATAGATTTCAACCCTGCCATCCACCCAGCTTGCGTAAGGAATCCTGGGAAGCGGCACACGCTTTTGTACGATCGCCGGTTCGGTCAGCGCGGTCTTCAGGGCAGCTTCCCATTCTTCAGAGTTCACTTCCCATCCCAACACGACGCCCTTGCCGCCATACTCGTCATTCGGCTTGATCACAAACTCATCCTTCTTCTTGACCAGGAACTCCAGCAAGTCTACCCGTTCCCCTTCGTACACCGTGTATCGTTCTTCGAGAAGGCGCGTCCACGGGATATAGCGCGCAATCGCCGCTTGCTCCTCAGTTGTGAAGAAGTGGGCATTGGTTTCGTCGCTCAGCACAGCCAGGCTGGCTTTCTTATGCAGGATCTTGCATCGAAACGGATTGATCATACAGACGGCATGCTCGCGCACAGCACGGACGACAGGGTGGTCCAGCCCGCCCTGTTCCACCAGTTCGCTGAGCAGAACACGCTTGTAGATAATATGGATTGGCTTACCGTCTGCCATCAGGCGGTTATTTTCGTATGTCACCTCGCGCGGGTCGGCGATGACGCAATCGTAGCCATGTGACTCGAAGTAATCGTGGAAGAGCACGAATTCGCTGTAGGTCGGCACTTCCTTCCAATCCAGGATCGCAATACACGGGCGTTCCCTGCCGCCCCATTGCCTGTAACAATCGATCAGCGCGTGCAACATGAGGTGACGCCCAAACAGCGGGCGCATTTCGTAATGCTTGCTGAATTCCCGCATCGCTGGCAAGCCATAATAGACCTCAGACAGTACGTCGCTGTAGGCAATGGCGGCAGGAGTCTCGGCGTTATATTCGGTGAGCCAGAGCGTTCCCGCCTCATCGAAGAAGGTGTCCATACGCGACGTGGGGCTGGGGGCGTCGAAGCCGGGGTCTGCCTGTACGAGCTCCTCCTCCCATTCATTGAGGCGGAACTGCGCCCGGAAACTGGCATCGGACATCGCCGCTTCATAGATCTTTTGAAACGCGGGCATCACGGTATGGATCGCCACCTGCAGGGCACGATACTGGTCCGGATGAATAAAGCGCGGGCGGAGCACGGTGCTAAGAGGGCGATCTCCAAAAAACAGCCCACGTCGCCGTAGTTGCTCGGTGAGCTGCTCGTGGGTCTCGCGCGCGGTTTCAGGGTCAAGAAGTGAGTGGTAGTGGTCAATCGTTTCGCGCAGATTTGTCATCTTTATCTAAGCTCACGCCGGAGCCTGCCCTGAGCCTGTCGAAGGGTCCCCGGCGGCATTTCATGGGTAAATTCTGCGCCGTCCCCGGCGCAGAGAGCAGCGGCACTATCCATTAAACATCGTGGACCATTTCACCTCAGCCACTTGCGGCTTCGGATTCTTCGCCAGGTGGAGGCATAAATCTGCCATCTTCTCCACGCACCAGCGATGGTATTCGACACCCGTTGTGTTAATGTCCATATCGGGAGCAGGATTCATAAAGTCGATCGCATAAGGTACGCCGTCACGGATCGCCCACTCGATCGTGTTCATATCGTAGCC
>JAICRQ010000063.1 GCA_025966435.1 Anaerolineales bacterium
GAGGAAAATAATCCATCTGAAGAAGGGAGGTAATCGATAAGTTTGTGGATGCATAGTTACTCTGGCTGCATTCCGCCACGTAAAAGCCCATGTCTTTCAATTCCTGCAAAAAAAGAGAACTGTCATACCCATACTTTTCCTGCAATACATCTGCCCGGCCATGCGCATCCAGGACGATCAAATAAATATCAGGCTTATCACTGGAGGCTGACGATCCATCCGATTGGCTTTCTTTTTCTGTAAGAGCTTTTCCCAACTGGTATGCGCCATATTCATAATAAAGCAACTGGGCAACGACCATCAAAGTCAAAGCAACCGCGATTGTGGACAGAAAATTCCTGACCATCTCAGCAGTAGATCGATTTCTAATCACGAGCCACGTCACTAGAATAAAGAGGACGCCCAGCGCAATCACAAGAAGACTGTGACGGACCTGTTCACCAAAAATCTTTTCAAATTGCATGTGAACATGCCCGTAGGCTAACATCAGGATCATCGCCAGGCTTGTTACAATTCCAGCCCTGTCCCAGTCCTGGAAGACAGCCTTTGTCAAAACCAGGATCAACGCGGTGAGCAATAGTACGATCAGCAGCGTTCTGATAATAGATGCCAAATCCACATAAAGGATGTTGTAATTACGCAGCGCCAGCACAGGGTAAACTGCGATCAAAAATGGATATAGCCTTAAAATGAGTCTCTTCATAGCTTATGGCCCAGATTTTATCATCTGGGCGAAGGGATCCTGTTTTGGTCGATGGGGCAGGGGAGGTAAGAGAAGGATGGAAGGCTGAATGATTGAACAAGAACTTAGCATCAATAACACTTAAGTATTTCGTGGAGGCTTTTTTCTTGTCTTTCACATTTCTGTATATGGATTTTCTAGTGGGGGAGGATTGACAATTAGGAAGAATGCTTTTATACTAACAATGCTTTCGATAAGTTACATTACCACAAGCATTGACAAAGAACTATATTTCGCATAAGATTTGACTATGGATCAAGTAAAAGGTGCCCCTACTGTTTCTTCTGTGATCGCAGAATATCTTGATGTGGTAAAGCTTGCCCGCAGTCAAAACACTGCCCTTACATATGCTAAAGCATTGAAAGAATTCAAAAAGGTTTTGATCAAATTAAAAATCGATCCAGAAACGTCCCCTGCTAGCGTGCTAACGGAAGACCATATTTCCAAGTTTGCTATGCACCTCAAAGCCTTTGCGCCAGCGACAGAGGCGCTTTATGTGCGTGCCATTGCTCGGTTCTATAAATACCTGGCGGCAGAACGGCTAGCCGAAATAAATTTGCCTCGTATGGACTTGCTGATTGAGCAGCGTACGCGCAAACCAGGCATTCGCTTACCGCAATTCCCCACAAACGATATCGAACGCGTGCTTGACTTTGTCTCCGATATCACCTCCCTTCCAGCAGAATCCGAAATTGAACGGTTACGCGCAATGAGAGATCGAGCATTCATGCTTACACTGGCGGACACGGGGCTTCGAGTGCATGAAGCCTGTAATTTGCGGCGTGGTGATATTGACTGGAATGAGGGTCGTGCAGTGATCATCGGCAAGGGAGACAAACAAGCCGTCATACGGTTTACGACACGATCTATGCGCGCGTTGAAAGATTATCTTGCGCTGCGTGCGGAACTGGATGGCGGTTCGGGAAAACAATTGACTGCCCTACCCCTCTTTGCCAGGCACGATAAAGGAACTGGAAAAAAGGTCAAGCCCATTACACCGACAACCGGTCGCAATATTGTTGCTGAGCGAGTCAAACAAGCGCTGGGCAATGAAGCTGAAGGACATATCACTCCTCATTCCTTCCGGCATTATTTCGTTTCCACGATTTTGCGTGCTTCTGGCAATCTCAAACTTGCACAGGCTTTAGCCAGGCACGAGAATATCCAGATCACCCAGCGCTATGCTCACATCAACGACGATGAACTGGACAAAGGGTATTACGAGATCTTTGAGAAGAAAACGTAATTGCTTAACCTGAGTTGAGCATCTGCAAGACCATCCTCCCCTCCCCACATTACAAGTGCCAGAAAACAGTCAAAGGGTTCCTCTTGTTTTTAGAACATTTGTGCTAAAATTGAAATTAATAAAAATTGTAAATTACTGTCCACTTTAACATGTTTAACATGCAAGCAGTGATCACGTTAACAACCTAAGAGAAATCAACATGAAACGAACAAGTCATTACTGGTTCCTATTCCTTTTTCTTTTGATCCCGAACGCCTGTGAGACCAGTGATCCCTCCTCCCTGCCGCGCTACCCGGTATCCAATTTGCCCGTAGCGCCTCTGGTAAACCCATCCACATCGAACACGGCTCTCCAGGTCATCCCGGCTGCCAATGTGTCGTCAGCATCGCATCCCCTCCAGATCGATGCGATGCGGGCGCGCGAGTATCCCGGCAGCGATATTGTAGTCGAGCAGGTGCTGGACCCTGGTGGCAATTACAGCCGCTATTACGTTTCCTATCTCTCGGATGGATTGAAAATCTACGCCCTGATGACGGTCCCGAATGGGCAGAAACCAGCCACCGGTTGGCCTGTCGTCATGTTCAACCACGGCTATATCCCGCCGGATGTTTATCGCACCACAGAACGATATATTGCTTATGTGGATGAGATCGCGAGCAGCGGTTACATCGTGTTCCGCTCGGATTATCGCGGGCATGACCGGTCCGAGGGCCAGGCGGGAGGTATTTACACCCAGCCCAATTATTCGATCGATGTGCTTAATGCGGTTGCTTCTGTAAAGCGACATCCCGACGCAGACCCGAACCGGATCGGGATGTGGGGTCACTCTATGGGCGGCTACATCACCCTGCGCTCGATGGTCGTGACGAGAGATATCAAAGTCGGTGTGATCTGGGCGGGAGTTGTCGCGCGCTACCCGGACCTTTTCACGCGCTGGAACTGGGGAGCGCGCCCCACGACGGCAGAGCCAGGATCATGGGTGTATTCGTTAGAACAATCCAACGGTTCTGTGGAAACGAATCCTGAGTTTTGGCGCTCCATTTCCGCCAATGGATATCTGCAAGACCTGAACGGACCGATCCAGATTCACCATGGCACAGCAGACGCCGATGTCCCCTGGGAATTCTCCCAGATGCTTCACGATGAAATGGTGCAGGCGGGTCAAGGCGTGGAGCTATACCTGTACGAAGGCGATAACCACAACATTTCAAATAACTTCAGCGTGGCAATGCAGCGCACGATCGAATTCTTCGACCGTTCTCTAAAATCCAACTGATTACTGACAGGCATAACCCGGCTCTTGCGTTGGATCGTTCCAAAATGCCAGCGCCATAGATAGGGCGCAATTCGAAGAACGTGTCACCCAATGTCCGTGCCCGGGGAATTCATGGAAATACGCATGGGATAAGGTTTGCGAAACCATCCGGCCCCAGTCCGGCGGTGTGATGGGATCGTGATCTCCTGCCAGAATCAAGCTGGGTATTCCACTCGAGACTGGCAGGTTTTCGCGCGGGTCCGGTGTGCTAGTTGTCCATTCCCTGCAGGCGGCGAATAGAGGCTGGACGCTGGCGGGATAAAATGCAGCAATCTGTGGGGAAACGCCCTGTGCAGCCGTATACGCTTCTTCAGCTGCATTAAGCGGAATCTCTTCCGCACATTGCACCGACATCTGCATCCCCAACGTGCCGGATGTATCGAAATAAAGAGTCAATCGGTCCCGTAGAATGTCGTAATTACCTTGGGCAATATCATAGATCATCTGCGGCATGGACGCGGTTACTGCCGGGTTATATAAGCCCACAAAAAGGACATCAATCAATAACGCTCCATCCACGCGCACAACGTATTCGGTTCCGCCTGCCTGGAATGACAGAGAAACTGGACTCGTATTCAACTGATCCACAATCTGATAAAAGACTGCGCGCAAATTCGGATAAGATGCGTTACATCCAGCGTCCGCTGCACAACGAGCAAAGAAGACATTGAAGGCGCGCTCCGCATTTGGCGCGAGCGCCGTATACAGGTTGACCTGAAGCGGGTACACAGAGTCAAGCACCGCACTCCGCACTGCTTCCGGATGATCGCGCATGAGCGTCAATGCCAGACGCGTTCCATACGAAACAGCATATAGATTCAGCTTGTCATAGCCCAGCGCCAATCGCAAATCGTTTAAGTCGGCCGCACTCGCCGCGCTGTGATAGGCCGTGAGGTCAATCCCCTGACCCAGCAGGCGGTCACGGCAGCGCTGAAAAGCCTCCAGGATGATTTGGTCATTCCCAGAGTCAGCCAACCCGCGCTCGAGCAAGAGTCCGGTGACGGATGAACGCTCAGGGCAATCCAGGCGCGGCTGGGAGTAGCCGGTGCCGCGCTGGTCGAACAGGATGAAATCGCGTTGGTTGAGAATCGAACCCAACCCGCGGTTGAACATGTACGAAGCGACTCCAAGGGACGATGACCCCGGTCCCCCGGCAAGGTGCACAACGGGATCTGTAAGCGGGGTCCCCGAGCGAAATATCGCCACGTGCAGGTGAATCAGCGGACTGTCCGCACGAGCGCGGTTTTCTGGGACGATCAAGTATCCGCAGTCCGGGGTGTAGCCCGATGGCACGGGAAATGCGCATGGGGCTGGCTCGAAGATGGGTTGATAGGCAATACCCACAGTCATCGTCGGAACGATGGGCGTATGCGCCGCGAGTGTAGACGTCGGAGAGAGAACGGGCATGGTGGGAGGCGCTGAAGTGGGCAGATTACAAGCGAACATCCCCAGGGAAAGCACTAGGAAGAAGGTCAAGCAGCGCTTACGGAGCATAGACTGAGAACGGGAGTTTGTCTGTGGTTGTTCCATATCCTGGCAAAATATGTGATAAAAATACAGTCAAAATCTTAGACGGCAGTGAGAGAACAGGAATGATTGACGATAAACATGTAGAGCGAATCGACACGCTGACAGGCTGTGGCAATCTATTATCATTTCTAGAAATGTTCACTACGCACCTCACGTCAGCCACAGAAAACTCCTTCTCGCTGCTGGTGGTCGACTTGAATAATTTCATGGCGTTCAACAAGAAGCACGGGCAGATCTACGGTGACTCCGTGCTGCACTGGGTGGGCATCGTACTCAGAGATACCGGGCTGCCAGCCTTTCGGCTGGGCGGAGATGATTTTCTAGTCCTCTTAAACAGCGGTGACGCACAGGATCGTGAAGAGATCGCACGGTCTGTGTTTAGTCGCCTGAATCGTGAGAGCAGACAATTCAGCTTGTTGAATCCGGCCTCCGTGATCTTGATCCATTTTCAGAATGAACAGCTTGAAATTGCTGATTTATGGATCGCGATCAGCGATGCCCTGTTCGACGCAAAGGTATATGGCGAACGAGGCTTTCTCGTCACAACCTACGCCCATGCCTCTGCCATCAACAACTATCAGCTGCGCGTGATCAATATGCTCACGGAGCGCCTTCTTTCCTTTGCCGATCGGCTGGACGCCACACACCAAATCGCCTACCTGGATCCGGTCACACAACTGCCGAACAGCATCGCTGCGGAACGAGAAATGAAACGAGCCATGCAGCAGGCACAACGCAACAACGATGTATTTTCGATTCTCTTCATCGATGGGGATAATCTGCGGCTCTACAACGATATCAGTTATTCTGCTGGCGATGACATGCTCAGGCAATTAGCACAATTGCTCTCGAAGCATCTCCGCCCTGGAGATTTTATTGCTCGCTGGCGCGTGGGTGATGAGTTTTTAGTATTGCTCCCCGCGACGACAAAAGAGGGAGCGTTTGTCGTCGCAGAACGGCTCCGCTCAGAAGTGGAATCCACATCCCGAGTCTGGAAAATTCCCATCACAATCTCAATTGGAATCGCGACCTATCCAGCGCATGGGGCAACACTTCAGGAATTGCTGGTGGCGGTAGAGAAAGCCGCGAAGTATTCGAAAGAAAACGGCAAGAACCAGATCACCGCATTCGACGACGCGTCCACTGTCAGTGCAAACTCGCAAAGTTAACGTGGCCCTGACCCGTTAGCGAATGAAAATTTTCCCATCACTGATTTTTGCCAAATAGATCTTGAGATCCACCTTTGCCGGCCCTTCTACCACTTTGCCAGTACGGATATCAAAACACGAACGGTGCCACGGGCATTCAATTTGGTGATCAAACAGTTTTCCCTCCGATAGTGGACCATAACGGTGGGTGCAAAATTCCTGAAAGGCGTATGCTTCGCCTCCCTCTTTGACGATTGCAATGATGGTGCCATTCCTACTAACGCGCAGGGTCTCACCATCCGTCAGGTCATCTACGTTACAGACGGACACCCAGCCATCCTGCCGCTCGAACATAGACACATCGATCGTTTTGCGAGGCGTCCTCGTATAGCGACGATGGCGTCCTACACCAACACCATCATCATAAACCATCGTGCCTCCCAGGTAGCCTGATACGAGAATGATGGTAACTCCAGCAAAGGAGAGTAGCATAGGGACGAACGGAGTTGTGCCCAGGTTCAGTTGTCCTATCCGTAGGAATAAATTGGCTCCGAACAACGCTATAACTGTGAGATTGAGGGTCATGTGAATATTGGCGGTTTTCTTCGCTGGGTGATCTAAACGTATATCAGACCAATCGGCAAACCCAGCAGACGCAGCCAGCAGTGCTCCTGCCAACCCAAATGTCATACCATAAAAAGAGGCTCGTACCATAGTATTCGAGCCATCTCCCAAATAGGACACAATGTCCAGAACCAAACTGAGAGTAAAGAGACCAATGGGAAAGTGGACCAGAGCTGGATGTAAGGGATGCCTAAAAGGTTTGCCCTGCAAGAATGCTTTCAACATGCTCTACTCTCCCTTCTCAGGAGGAACAACTGCTCCGCCGTCCAGCGCGATCTTGCGCCACTTCTCTTTCGAGAGTCTTGCGACATTGATCCCATATGCGTAGATCATACGCCCACCCAGGTAACCAGAGACCAGCAAGAGCAAGATTGCGACTGCCGAGAGTCCAACTAAACCCAGCGGCACAGATACATCCGTTTGAAATCCTTGCAGCCGTAGAACCAAGTTGATCCCCCACAAAATAGAGACTATCACGTTCAGGATCATGTGATACAGCCCCAACTTCCAGGCAGGCTTCTCAGGCTTGATATCTGTCCAATCGGCATACCCTGTGGGTATCGCGATGAGTGCAACAATGAACCCCATCAGGATGGCAAAGAAGGCAAGTTGCACAAATGTATTATCTGGCTGAAATTGAGAGAGTACATCGAAAACGAGTGCCGCTGGCCAAAGCGCAGTAGGAATATGCACCAGCGCCGGATGTAGAGGATGCCTGAGCCATTTACCCTGTAAGAAATCAATCATGATACATCTCCTGCTAAGTTAGACGAAGGCTGGCATAGCCCTGTTACAGGCGCTTACCGGAGGGACAGGATCGCGTCGCTCACCCGCAGGGTTGCTTCGCTTATAATCGGGCTTCTTCGGAGGCGTTGTGACTCTTTTTCGCAAAATTGCAGAATTTTATAGAGACGCTGAATACTTTAGGGACGTTCGACGGATTGCCTTACCGATCATCGCCCAACAGGCGATGTTTTCTCTTCTGAACATGCTGGGCGTCATTTTCGTGGGGCAGAAGGGTGACGCGTCTGTAGCAGCGGTGGGGCTTGCTGGGCAGATTGCCTTTCTATTGAACCTTGTACATTTCGGGATTATCAGCGGCGCCGCGATGTTCACTGCGCAATTCTGGGGCAAACAGGATATCCCCAATCTGCGCCGCGTGCTTGGTCTATGCCTGATGCTCGCGATATCTGCGAGCCTGATCTTTTTTACACTGGCGCAACTATTCCCCTCTCAAATCCTCCGTGTGTATTCAAATGACGCTGAGGTGATCACGCTGGGAACAGAGTACATTCGCACCTTTTCGTGGACTTTCCTCTTCTTTGCCATCACATTCAGTTATGCTCTGGTCATGCGCTCGACAGGGAACGTCATTCTACCTACAATGGTAGGTGTCGGTGCGCTGTTCATTAGCACGTTTCTCTCCTACTCCTTGATCTTTGGAGAATTCGGGTTGCCAGAGCTTGGCATTCAGGGAGCTGCTGTGGCGGCTGTCATCGCCCGGTTTCTGGAGTGTGTAACACTGCTCATCATCACATACAAAACAAAGTCGCCTGTCGCTGCCTCCTTCCGTGAGTTAACCAGCTTCGATAAAGTCTTCTTTAGCAGGGTCATCAAGCCAATGCTGCCTGTGATCCTCAACGAGTTATTCTGGTCCCTGGGCATAACCACTTACAATATCATTTACGGTCGAATGGGCACACAAGCCTACGCGGCAATGAATATCGTTGCGACCATCGAACAGGTTGCATTTGTTGTGTTCATTGGAGTCTCCAATGCTACGTCCGTACTTGTGGGAAATCGCATTGGTGCTGGCAGGGAAGACGAGGCTTATGTATACGCAGGACGTTCTCTGGGGATTGGTATTCTTGGCGGTCTTTTCTTAGGAGTTGTCTTGCAGCTCGTAAAAGCTCCTGTGCTCTCGCTTTACAACGTTTCGCCAGAGGTCATTCAAAACGCTGGACACATCATCAACGTGGTCACCTTCTTTCTGTGGGTGCGTGTCAACAATATGACGACCGTCGTCGGCATTCTGCGGGCAGGTGGCGACACACGCTTCTCGCTCTTTTTGGATGGGATCATCATCTGGCTTGTCGGTGTGCCGATGGCATATCTTGCAGCGTTCGTGCTGGAGCTGCCGGTGTATTTTGTGTATCTATTTGCGATGTCTGAGGAAGCGACCAAGTGGGTATTGGGCATCCAGCGCTACCGTTCGCGCAAATGGATCAATAACCTGACGGTACACGTGGAAGGTCTGGAACCAGGCGTCGTGAAAGCCGACTGATTCTATCTATATCTTCTCTGCAGTTTCGAGCACATGCGCTTCGTATGCTGCTAAGAGCTCTTTGGTGATGGGACCCGGACTCCCCTGCCCTATCGTGACCTCGTCAACTTGCACGACCGGAACAACCCCGCGCGAGCTGGATGTGATAAACGCTTCGTGTATAGCTTCGAGTTGAGACAACTTCAAAGGTTGGTATTTCACCGTCAGTCCCCTTCCCCTCGCAATGTCCAATATCGTTTCACGTGTGATACCGAGTAGAATCTCGCCCCGCGCCGTGCCGAGATATGGCACGTTATCACCTTTCTCTACATAAAAGAAGTTACTTGTCATCCCCTCCAGGATCTCACCATCCTTCACAAGCAGCGCTTCGAAGATTCCCTCCTTCGCAAGATGCTTCCGTTCCGAATCGCTCCTACCAATAAAACTTGTCGACTTTAAACGCGGATGTTCCCGCTGAAGCTCTGTGATTTCCACGCGTACGCCGTTTTCATAGACCTCTCGAGGCAGGAGGGATAGAGGCGCTATGGAAAGGTAAACCTGTCCTTCCTTGGTCATAATAGCACGGACACGTGCTTCGCCAGGACGATACGGTTGGAGCAACGCAGATAACTGTCGGCGGAAAGCTGGCTCGTCGACCTCCGGCGTAGCCACAGGCTTGTAAAGACGCTGCAAATGGGAAGTGAGTCCAAGGACGCGCGTTCCTCCATCGAATGTGCGGAAGGTGCTGTAATATCCTTCTGGCAGTCGCTGCGTGACCTCATCCAGAGTCGAAGCGTCGAGTTCAAGTTTAAGGTTGTCTGTTGGTGTAATTTGCCAGGTTTGGATCATGATTTTATTATACGCGAAGCGATCCTGAGGATACGTGAAGGAATCTTTTCGATAAGCCTTGACACAACGGGCTGGGTCGGTGTAAACTCGAACAGCTTTACTTAAAAGAAGTTAAGTAGACAAATCTAAAGAAAGGAGCGCACTACATGTCTAACTTTAGTCTTATCATCTTCGCAATCCCCGATGCTGGGATGTTACCTTCTCGTAGTGCGCCTGTAGACCGTTGCTAGGTCTTCACCCTTTGTCTTTATAGGCTGTGGCGCACCCGCCACAGCCTTTTTCTTTATTATGTTTTGCCCACAATTTTGGAGAGACTGCCGTGACCACATTTGAACCGACCCTGACCTTTGACTTCCGTAAAGCCATCGACAAAAACCACTTGCGTGGGATTTGGAAGATGATGGTGGATTATCGTTTGCCGTATCTTGGCGCGACGGCTTCGTTGGCTGTCTCAGCGCTGGCGCAGACATTTATGTATCTGCTGCTGCGCTATTTCGCCGATGATGTTGTAACGCAGGGCAAATACATCGGCAACAGCCTGACGCAGACCTTCCTCTGGATCGGGCTGGCATTCGTGGGTCTGGCTATCATTCAAGGCGGATTCTCGTTCCTTTCAGGGCGATTAGCTGCTTACACTGCCGAAGGGATCACGCGCCGCTTGCGTGACTTCCTCTTCGATCATATCCAGCGGCTGAGTTTCTCCTACCACGCGACAACCCCCACGGGTGACCTGATCGAACGCGTGACCTCTGACGTGGACGCGTTGCGTCGCTTCTTCAGCGAGCAAGGCATCGGGATCGGCCGGATCATCCTGCTCTTCGTCATCAATTTCATCGCCATCCTGAACCTGAACGTCAAGCTGGGTTTGCTCTCCGTCATTGCGATTCCCTTTATGCTGCTCGCGTCGGTCTGGTTCTTTAAACGTGTGACGAAAGCCTTTGAGAATTACCAATCGCAGGAAGCCGTTCTTTCGACGACCCTGCAAGAGAATCTCACAGGCGTGCGCGTGGTCAAGGCGTTCGGACGCCAGGAAGACGAGAAAAGCAAGTTCGAACGAGACAACTGGACTAAGTATTTGAAGGGTAAGTTTTTGCTCTTCATGCACTCGCTGTTCTGGCCGCTTTCGGATATCGTGCTGGGGCTTCAGATGCTGTTCGGGTTCATCTATGCAGCGACGATGGCGATCAATGGAGAGATCACGGTTGGCATGTACATTGCCTATGTTGGGCTGGTGGTCTGGCTGATCTGGCCCATCCGCAACCTCGGGCGGATCATCGTCAATGCTTCCTCGGGAATGGTTTCGTATGGACGTTTGATGGAAGTGGTCAAGCAGGCACGCGAACCGCTTCTGGATGGCAAGGTCCAGCCTGCTGGCCCGGCCAGGGGCGAGATCGTTTTTGAAGATGTCTCGTTCATGTATTCGGATGGCAAGGAAGATGTGCTGAAGAATGTCTCGTTTCGGGTCCAGCCTGGGCAGGCTGTCGCACTTCTTGGTTCCACCGGTTCGGGCAAGTCGTCGATGGTGAATCTGCTTCCACGCTTCCATGAATACACCAGCGGGCGCATCCTGCTGGATGGCGTCGAGCTCAAGGATTATTCACGTGCCTATCTGCGCACGCAGATCGGTATCGTGGAACAGGAGCCGTTCCTGTTCAGCCGCTCGATCCGTGAGAATATTACGTATGGTGTTGGGC
>JAICRQ010000589.1 GCA_025966435.1 Anaerolineales bacterium
CCTACCTACACCATTCGCAAAGCGATCAATATTTCAGAGAGAAACAGCAAGCGCCTGTAAATTTTTTGGTATGCGAATCCTGATCCTGAACAGTGAGTACTCACCGATTGGTGGCGGCGCGGGGCATGCCAGCGCGCATATTGCCGCCCAGCTTGAAAGGATGGGACACATCGTGACAGTTGTTACCTCCCGCTTTGGGTCACTCCCTCACCGGGAAGAACAGGGTCATGTGACCATTTATCGCGTTCCGGGAGTACGGCGCAGGCAGGATCGCTCGACTCCGCTGGAGCAAGTGATTTTTATTCTGTCTGCATCCCTTTGGGTGGTGAGCCGCGTTTCGCATGTCCAGCCGCAGGTTACACTGGCATTTTTTGGAGTTCCGTCTGGAGCGGTAGCCTGGCTCATTAAAAAACTGTATCGCGTGCCCTATATTATTTCCTTGCGCGGCGGCGATGTGCCGGGGTTTCGCCCATACGACTTTCGTATCTATCACAAACTGGTTTCGCCCTTTTTGCGCCTTATCTGGAAGAATGCTGCCGCGCTCGTCGCCAATAGCAATGGACTTCGCCGCCTGGCAAATGCCTTCGAGTCCCGCTTCGATATTCCCATCATTCCGAATGGGGTGGATCTTGAGGCGTATACAATTCCAGACCGCGACTGGTCACCTCCTCGGCTGCTCTCGGCGGGGCGCATTGTTCACCAGAAAGGGCTCGACCTTGCGATGCGCGCTTTGGGAGAGTTGAAGGCATTTGACTGGGAGTGGAGCATTGCCGGGGATGGCCCGCAAATGCCGGCGTTGCAATCTCTGGCAAAGGAGCTGGGCATTGCTGACCGCGTGTTTTTTCTTGGCTGGCAGTCGCGTCCACAACTGATGAAGTGCTACCAGGAGGCGAACCTCTTTTTATTTCCTTCGCGTCACGAAGGTATGCCGAATGCTCTGCTCGAAGCCATGGCAAGCGGGCTGCCTGTTGTCGCTTCCTGTGTTGCTGGCAATGAGGAGCTGGTCGTCGATGGGGAAACGGGTTATCTCGTCCCTTCTGAGGGTGTGGAAGCGCTTCAGATGGCGTTGAAAAAACTCCTGCTGGACCCGGCGCTGCGCGAACAGATGGGCACGGCATCCCGGCAGCATGTGGAAGCAAACTACAGCTGGGAGACTACCGCGCAGCAATATGCACTCCTCTTGGAAAAGGTAAAATAATTTTATGTGCGGCATTTGTGGAATTTCCTATTCGGATCATCAAACACCAAACCAGGCTGCGGTGGAAGCCATGACGAAGGCTATCGTTCACCGCGGACCGGACAGTGATGGTTTCCACACGGAGCCTGGCGTGGGACTGGGAGTAAGACGCCTCGCCATCATCGACGTGAAGGGCGGCGACCAGCCGATTCCCAACGAAGACGAATCGCTCTGGATCGTCTTCAATGGTGAGTCGCATAACTTCCAGGATCTCTACGCGGACCTCATCAAGCGCGGTCACGAGTTCCGGACGCGCTCCGATACCGAATGTATCCTCCATCTTTATGAAGAATATGGGGATGATTGCGTAAAACATCTGCGCGGGCAGGCAGCCTTTGCGCTCTGGGACCGCAAAAACAAAAAGTTGCTTCTGGCGCGCGACCGCATGGGCAAGAAACCCTTGTATTACACGATTCAAAACGGGATGTTATATTTTGCATCTGAATTAAGCGCTTTGTTTGCTGCGCTTCCACAGAAGCCTGAAATCAACCTCGAAGCGATCGACCTCTATCTGAGCCTGCAATACATCCCCGATCCATTGACGGCCTATCAGGGCGTTTATAAATTGCCTCCCGCGCATCGTCTCGTCTGGCAGCATGGCGAGGCAAAACTGGACCGTTACTGGGATTTTGACTACGAGCCCAAACACACAGCCTCGGAAGAGGAGCTGATCGAACAACTGCGTGCGCTCCTCAAAGAATCGGTCAAGATGCGCCTGATCTCTGAGGTGCCATTGGGTGCGCATTTGAGCGGCGGAATCGACTCGAGCATTATCGTCGCGCTCATGGCAGAGCTGAGCAACGCACCGGTCAAAACCTTTTCGGTGGGCTTTGAGGAAGAGGCGTTCTCTGAGCTGGACTATGCACGTGCCGTCGCGCAGCGTTATACCACCGATCATCACGAGTTCATTCTGAAATATGGCGATATTCCCTCCACGCTGGAACAAATCACCTACCACTTTGGTGAGCCGTTCGGCGATGCCTCTGCCATCCCGCTCTATCACATTTCCAAAATGACCCGCGAGCACGTGACTGTGGTACTCAATGGAGACGGAGGCGATGA
>JAICRQ010000600.1 GCA_025966435.1 Anaerolineales bacterium
CAGCCGGCGGGAATCTGTTTTCCCTGACGGCGAATCTCCTGTAAATCCCAGGCTTTTGCAAGATCGGGCTCATCCTCGCGCAGAAGTCCCAGGTTCAGTTGATGAACCGATTGCACAAACTCCACCGGGTTGCGCACCATGACGATCAACTTCACCGCCGGGTTGAATGCCTTGATGTTCTTTAGGGCAACTTTGGAATACATGTAGAGCGGGGATATCTCCCCTACAGCAAGATGGTTCTC
Organism: Anaerolineales bacterium; assembly: GCA_025966435.1. Lineage (GTDB taxonomy): Bacteria > Chloroflexota > Anaerolineae > Anaerolineales > Villigracilaceae > Defluviilinea. The sequence goes on from JAICRQ010000600.1 coordinate 243, forward strand.
ATTCGCATCTGCGAACATCTTGAGATAGTCATCCTCTGATTTGAAGAGGATTTTTTGAATGTTGGGGAAGTCCGAGGCGAAATAATGCAGTTCCTTGATCTCGGGCAGGAAGATATTCGGGTGACTTCTCAGATATGTATAAAGTGCTGTCGTCCCACAACGCGGGGCACCGACGACATAGAAATTAGGACGTTTCATTATGGAATTATCCGGCACTTGCAGTTATTTTTCTGCAAACAAATTCATTACATCCCGTAGGTACTTTGGCTGGGAACACATCCAGCCTTTCAAACCCAATATTCTCCAAAGCCGCGCTCATTTCCGCAATGCTGGCATATTCATACGGGTAACCACCGACCCAGTCGATCACGTTATGCATGAAATCCATCCCACGTTGCATCCTGAATGGATTCTGGAACGTGACCAGCCACTTTGCCAGAAAGATAACAGGGGTGAGAATCCAGATCAAAATCTTCTGCACCCAGGAGCCTACACGGTTATACACCCATTTAATGACTTTCCACACGCCCGAGGACCAATGCCTGTTGTAAATGGCAATCATCAACATACCGTTTGGCGCTACCCTTTGCCCGGCATTACGCAGCGCCAGCTTCATATTACCGGTATGATGCAGCACGCCCCACGAATAGACGATATCGAATGTACCCAGCTGGTTCATCTGTTCTCCATCCAGGATAGAGAGCTGGCGAAAGGAAATCGAAGAAGGAGACTTTAACCAGTGTGCTGCATTGCTCTGCGAGGTGGCGACCGATATAGGGTCGACGTCTAACCCGAGGACAGAACGCGCGCCAAGCTGGGCGGCCGCAATAGAAAATAAACCACTCCCGCAGCCGATATCCAGGAACGATTTGCCGGAAAACGCCCCTTCGCCGAACAGCTTTTTCAGCGACTGCTTGGCCTCTTCAATGCGCGTTTCGTCGATGCTCCTGGAAAAGGACGCCCAGTTCTCGCCAAACTTGAACACAGCTACCCTTTCGCCCATAACGCCAGCATCGTCAGTGCGTAAATCCGTTTGCCATGATCCACGCGTCCAGCGCGGTGCTCTTCGAGAAGGGACGTGATCATTTTGCGATCAAACCATTGATTCACCGAACTTCCGTTCGCTGTCAATAATTCCTTCGACCAGTCATACAACGGACCACGGAACCAGGCGCTCAGCGGAATGCCAAATCCCTGTTTGCGGTGTCTGCGGACGTTCTCGGGCAGGTAATCCGCAAACGCCTTTTTTAGAAGATATTTGCCTTTTCTACCACGGACCTTGAGATGATCCGGCAGCCGCGCCGACCACTCTACCATTTTATGGTCCAGGAAGGGCGAACGCGGTTCGATGGAGGCAGCCATCGCCATCCGGTCGGCTTTGACGAGCAGGTCGCCCGGGAGATAGGTGTGCAAATCGGTGTAGAGAGTCTTGTCCAGGAAGGACCCCTCGGTAGAGTCAAATCGTTCTGCTAACAGGGCTTGTGCGTTTTCCGGCGGGAACGAAAACTCCCGTTTCCATAGTTGTGCGCGTTGCCGAGGTGAAAAATAGGAGCCCCAGCGCAGGATGCTGGCACGCGCGTCGATCTCAGGAAGCTGATGCAGGCGCTTCAGCCCGTTGACCAAACTCGTCCCCACAGGTCCACTGGATTTGTCCGGCAGGAAACTGGCCATGGAAGGAATCAACTCGCGGGTCAGAAACTGAGGCGCACGTAGATAGGTGTTTGCGATCGGGTCCAGCCAGTAACGCTGGTATCCGGCGAAATCCTCATCGCCTCCGTCTCCATTGAGTACCACAGTCACGTGCTCGCGGGTCATTTTGGAAATGTGATAGAGCGGGATGGCAGAGGCATCGCCGAACGGCTCACCAAAGTGGTAGGTGATTTGTTCCAGCGTGGAGGGAATATCG
>JAICRQ010000482.1 GCA_025966435.1 Anaerolineales bacterium
TAGAATTGAGCGGCTTTATGCAAATCCGTTTCGCCGGTGAGAAACTCTGCCTCCACCGCGTCGCTCTTGACCACATCGATGAGGGCAAGTGTGGCTTGCATCTCATCCCAGGGTTCGTATTTCAGCTCGGTGCCGCGTAGCACCCGCACGAAGCCCTGCATGTCTGCCGCGACCAGCATGTTTTTCTCTTTGAGGGCGTGAATGACATCGATGCCGACCTCGCCTCGCAGACTGGACCCGATCACAGCTGCCCGCGCATCGAGCTTCTCCACGTCACTGGCAGTGATCGATCCCGCCACACTTGTAACGGAAAGCATGCGGATATCAGGGTCCGCCGTGGGATATTCTAGCTTCAGTAATGTGGATGTGGGAACATAGGTAACATAATAGTCAATGCCAGATTGTTTAAGTTTCTCGACCACATACTCGTCCTCTTCGGCGAGGCGGGTAACGACAGCTACATTTTTGCCAAGCCGCACCGCGGCATTCGCGGCGTAGTTGACAGCGCCCCCATCTACAATTTTGGTACCGGCAGGAGAAATGATCGTATCTTTGGTGTAGTTACCAATATACAAGACATCGTAGCGTTTCATGATGGATATCGTGGGTTGAGTGTGGGACGAATTGGGTTAATCCACTTTTTTTCCTGCGGGCAGCACCTGGATCGTGTCCTGTGCAAAGTCGACAGTCACGTTCTCCCCTTCGGGGAAAAGCTCAATCACGTGCGGGTCTGTTTCCGTACCCAAAATCGAAACTCCATCTACATCTACCGCATATTCGATCATATCGCCCAGATAAACAGACTGGCGGACGGTGCCTTGATACAACCCACCTTTCTTTTTGATCTGAATCATCTCAGGACGCACGATCAGCGTTACTGGTTCTCCCTCGCGGAATTCACGTTTTATGTTAGATAAGGTAATCGACTCACCCAGCGATCGGACTGTAAGCCTGGAATTCTTTTGATTGAGAACGACGCCATCAATGAAATTGGCACGACCGATAAAGTTCGCCACAAACCGGCTGTTCGGAAATCGGTAGATTTCCACCGGACTTCCAATCTGCTCGATCACGCCCTCGTTCATGACCACGATCCGGTCAGAAAGGGTCATCGCTTCGATTTGATCGTGCGTAACATACACGCTGGTGATATTCAACGTCTTTTGAATCCGGCGGATCTCCGTGCGCATCTCCTCTCGCAGTTTTGCATCCAGGTTGGAGAGCGGTTCATCCATCAACAGAACTTTTGGTTCCATCACCAGCGCACGCGCCAGTGCCACACGCTGCTGCTGCCCGCCAGATAATTGCCCCGGGGCACGGTCTCCATATCCCTGCAGATGGACTAGATCCAGCACACGCCCTACCCGTTCCGCGATGGTCTTTTTACTCAATCTCTGTACGTTCAAACCATACGCGACATTTTCAAAAACGGTCAGGTGAGGAAACAAAGCATAGCTTTGAAAAACCATCGACATTTCCCGTTTGTGCGGCGGCAGAGAATTGATTTCCTCCCCATCCAAAACGATTCTTCCGGCCGTGGGGAATTCAAACCCGGCGATCATGCGCAGCGTGGTAGTCTTCCCACAGCCCGAGGGTCCCAGCAGAGTCACCAGCTCGCCCTTTTGGATCTCCAGATTTACATCATGCACTGCAGTCACTTCACCGACGTTGCCTCGTGAAGGAAAGACCTTTGTAATGTTCTCCAGCGTTAAGTACATTGAGCACTCCTCATTTCTGTGATGATTACAATCCCTGGCTGAGGTCCACACCTTCACGACCACGAAGTAAACGATTCGTGACAAAATTCAACAGGACAATGGCAATCATAACGAACAGGATAATGAGAGTCGAGTAAGCAGCTGCAATGCTGACCCCGCCCTGCTCCCATTCGCTGAGGATCGAAGCCGTCACGATCCTCCATTTTGCACTGACGAGAAAAACAATGGCAGAGAGGCTTGTCATATGACGGGTAAAGCTAAAGATCAGTCCTGCCACCAGAGCGGGAAGAATTAACGGCAGCGTGACTTTGCGGAAAGTGTATTGTGAGTCCCCGCCAAGAATGTTCGAAGCCTCTTCTATCGAAGGGTCGATCTGCTGTAGGGATGCTACTCCCGCGCGCACCGATGCTGGCAAGCTGCGGATGATAAATGCTGCCATGATAATGTAAGCGCCGCCGACCAGTGCAAACGGAATCTCCATGAAAGACATGGCACAGGGAACCGCCAAAGCCAGGATGCCTCCAGCCAGTCTCTGGCTACGAGATTGCAACCCCTGAACCAAAAGAATGCCTGCAAAGATGAGGAGAATTGCCAGAAGCGAAGGAGGAGGTTGAAAGAGCACTTTGATGTGATCGGAGAACTGGAAAATTGCATTGCTCCAGAAACCGCGTTCGATGCTGCGGCTGAAATCCGCGATGGGCTGGGCGATCGCGTTCACCCAGTTGGTGCTCATGACATATACCCCCAACAAAACAGAGGACAGTGCACCTAGTGTTTTTTTATTGCTGAGAAACAGGATTACTGCCAGAAGCAGGTAAAGACCTCCCAGCAAATAATAAACCTGCGCGGCTTCCAGCCGGGTCAGGAGGATACCGGCTGTGGTTCCAAGCAGGAGGATAATGAGCTTTTCCCGTGCACCCTTGCCAACCACCAGGACAAAAAACATGGCTAACAGCGCGTAAATCACCACTGCCAGCGCAAGCGGTGGTTTATTGAACACCAGTACAAAGCCAATCCCCAGGATGGTGCCCGGCACGGCTCCGCCAAGGTTTGAGGTGAAGTCCAGGACCTCCTTCCCGCTAAAGTTCTTTCTTACCACCAGCCATGCAATGACCATGCCCAGGAAGGCGGCGAAGGGCGTTGCCAGAGCGCTCAGGAACGTTGTATCCAGGATTGCCTCTACCCCACGTGTGAGCACCATGGACCAGTGTCTTAACGTAGGTGTGAAATCGACTCCCCATGTAAAGCTGAAGGACCCATAGACAATAGTGGCATAGAGCAGGACCACAAACGCGCAGATCAGATAGGCCGCAATGTTAAACCCCCAGCGAATGATGGGATCTTTCTCCGTGATTTGCGCGCCGGAGGGCTTGCCGGTCACGGAAATGTAAGAACGCCGGTTCACGTAATACCTCTGGACCATGAATAAGATCAAGGTTGGAACAATCAAGATCAACGATAATGCCGAGGCTTTCTGATAATCGTATTCGCCAATCACAGCCAGGAAGATTTGCGCTGAAAGGA
>JAICRQ010000407.1 GCA_025966435.1 Anaerolineales bacterium
ACAGGCTTGAGTTTCCCGGCCACGACCAGATCCATTACTTCTTTGAACTCGCTCAAGGTGCTCATCGTCGAGCCGATGATGCTGAGATGTTTGGCGAACATATAGCGGTTGTCGATCTCAAATCGAGGACCGCCGCTATTGCCAACCGTCAGGAGCCGCCCGCCTTTTCGCAGGGCGCGCAGGCTCTGCATAAAGGTCGTGCCGACGTTATCTACGACGACATTCACGCCGCGTTTGTTCGTGGCGAGGAATGCTGCTTTTGACCAATCCTCTTCTTGGGAGCGGTCAATCAGAATCTCTGCTCCAAGAGCCTCTGCCATCTCCAGCTTTATCGCATTTGAACCAACGACGATGACCTGCGCGCCGATACATTTGGCGATCTGCATGCTGGCAGTATTGACCCCGCCGCCTGCGCCAACAATCAGCACCGTCTCACCCTTTTGCAGGTTGCCGCGTTTTACAAGGGAATGCCATGCCGTTTGGTAGACCAGCGCAGCCGCTGCGGCTTGATGGAAGTCAAAACCTTTTGGAAGTCGATAAAGTTGCTTGATAGGAAGAGCTACATACTCGGCATACGTGCCACGGACCGTTTCACCCAGAAGGTGCCAATTACGGCACATATTATCTTGTCCACCCAGGCAAAACTCACACTCCCCACAACCGATGTTCGCGTTGATGACAACATGGTCGCCAGGCTCTAGTCCTCTTCTCTCGCTTGTGCCGTCACCAAAGGCAACGATCTCCCCGGCCCCGTCCGCGCCGTTGATGTGCGGCAATTCCAGCTTCAAACCGGGCCAGCCATTGCGCACCATCACGTCCATGCGGTTGAGCGCCGCAGCCCGTAAACGGATCAGTGCTTCCCCGGGTTTCGGTTCGTGGGTAGGGAAATCCGTATATTCCAGCACTTCCGGGCCACCGTGCTGGCGAAAAAGAACAGCCTTCATGGGAATGATTGTAACTGATTAGGGGGAGGTTTTGCTTTTACGCTTAAGCTTGGAATAAGTAGAAACCATTAAGGTTTGATAATGTAATATTCAAACAAGACTTCATTCGGTTTAGTCCTGCGATACATCACCCCGCTTTCTCCGCCTGGGTACGTTTGACTGATCTCCTGAAGCAGCGCGCGGTTTTCAGGGATCGCAAAAAATCCAATCTCACGCTTTGGAGGAAGTTGCAGATCAGGAATGCCTTCTGCGCTCAAATCGGCGCGAGGATTGTCGGGCGCGAGAAAGGCAAATGTGGGAAAACCTGAATATATACGCGGTGTGCTCAGGTTAAAAATCTGAAAATCCTTGCCGTTCCATAAGTGACCGATAATTTTCTGTCCAGGATAGTTTTCCCCAAACAATGAACATTCCCAGAATCACACTTCCCGCCCAGGCGATAGCTGCGATTCGGTCCGTCTGCGCGCTTTCGAAATGATCTGCAACATAAAAGACCGAGAGTGTGATCAGCCCAGCCACAATTGCCAATGGCTCACAGGAATCATCCACGGGAGCAGAACTGTAAGCTCATCCGTTGTAAATGGAGTTTTCTCTAACAGACGAATGCTCAGGATGAACCCGAGCATGGCAAGTACAACGCAGATCCCGCCGACTGTCCAACTTTGAGCACAGAGTTGAAGGACCCCTGCCAGGATGAGGAGGATCGATGCAATAGGTGTTACAGCTTTAATGAATAATCTTGCCGAGCTCATAGCCCACCTCTGGAAAAATCAGCTTTATTTCAAACCCAACTCACTTCTCGAAATCACCAATCGCTGGATCTCGCTCGTACCCTCGTAGATTTCCGTAATTTTCGCGTCGCGGAAGTAGCGTTCGAGCGGGAGTTCCCGGCTGTAGCCCATTCCACCGTGAATTTGCACAGCCTGATGGGTCACGTACATAGCAGTTTCAGAAGCGAATAATTTCGCCATGGAGGCTTCGAGTGAATAGCGACCGCCATCCGCTTTGGATTTCTCTTTCGCTAACGCGGCATTATAGATAAGGAGACGGGAGGCTTCGATGCGCGTCTTCATGTCTGCGATCTTGAAGCCCGTTCCCTGGAAGGCGCCGATCGGCTGCCCGAACGCCTCTCTCTCGACCGCATAACGGCGCGCGGCTTCGTATGCGGCTTCCGCGATCCCGAGCGCCTGTGTCGCAATCCCAATCCTGCCTGCATCCAGCACAGTCATCGCGATCTTGAATCCTTCGCCTTCCTCACCAAGGCGATTCGCGGCGGGAACGCGGCAATTCTCGAAGATCAGCTCACTCGTCGCGGAGGCGCGGATTCCCAACTTGGGCTCCTTCTTCCCGCGCGTCAGACCGGGCGTATCCGCTTCCACCAGAAAAGCACTGATGCCTTTTTGCTGTTTCTCCGGATCGGTCATCATGAAGACCACGTAATAATCTGCGACGGGGCCACTCGTCACCCAGGATTTGCGACCGTTTAGAATGTAAGAGTCTCCATCCCGTGTGGCGCGGCTTTTCATCGTCCCTGCATCTGAGCCGCTTTGTGACTCTGTCAGCGAATAGGCGCCGATCGCTTTCCCGGAGGCAACTGGCGTGACAAATTTTTTCTTCTGTTCTTCTGTGCCGAACTTCATAATGCCATGACAGTACAGTGAATTATTCACCGACATGATCACGCCATGCGAGGCGTCTGCCTTGCAGATCTCTTCCAACGCCAGCACATAGGCAAGAGTGTCCATCCCTGCACCGCCATATTCTTCAGGAACTTCGATCCCCATGAAACCCATCTCGCCCATTTTCCGGATCGTCGCCTGCGGGAATTCTCCGCTCTCGTCGAACTCCGCCGCGATGGGTGCGATCTCACCCTGCGCGAAATCGCGGGCAGCATCACGAATCATTTTGTGCTCGTCGCTGAGAGAAAACAGGGCAACGTCTGGCATTTTTCCTCCAAAGGGTGGGATTCACGCGATTATACCTCCTCACAAACAATCAACATTTTGCGCTCTGATACAATATCTCTTAAGAGCTTGTAGCATGACGGAAGCATGGATATCGGGTTACGCTCCGCAGCGTGTTACGCGACAGACCCGCCCGACAACTGCAGAACCTTGATGAACACTACACCAACCACGGAAGACCGCATCTGGTCCGTCCTTTCGCACCTTTCCGCGCTTTCCTTCGGAATGGGAATCCTATTACCCGTTGTCGGCTGGTCGGACCAGCGCCGCAAGTCCAATTACGCCTCGTTCCAATGTTTACAGGCTTTAGGATACCAATCGGTGGGGTTTACGGTCTGGGCTTTGTCATTTTTAGTACTCTTCCTGGGGGGAATTGTCTTCCTTGTAGCAATCGGAACATTTAGTAATGACATTACTACTCCGAATTCCATCCAAACGTCGGGATTGATCGTATTCTTTGTTCTCGTGTTTGGGTTTTTCGCCCTCTACTTTATTTTGCCGATCATTGCTGCCATTGCCTGCGCACTGGGGAAGGACTTCCGTTACCCATTCCTCGGCGATCGACTGGCACGGTACTTAAGATACGAGCCAGCGCAGAACCTTGATGGACAGACCTGGCTGGAGGAAGCTCACGAATTTCGCTGGGTGGCAGCGATGGGGCATTTCAGCATCCTGATCGCTTTGTGGGGCATGCTCGCCCCGCTGGCGGCGTGGATACTACAGGGCAAGAATAGCCTATTCCTAACGTTTCAATCCATTCAAGCCTTGGTGTTCCAGGGCCTAGCCACAGTCCTGTATGTTGTAGGGGCAATCTTATATGTAATTGGGATTTCTTTGCTTGTTTTCGCTCTGGGAGCAATGGGAGGACCGGATTTCGACTCCATTATAGGAATCGCAAGCACCG
>JAICRQ010000146.1 GCA_025966435.1 Anaerolineales bacterium
AAGCGGTCTCGCGGCGTGTATGCTCGCCGTTGCAGAGGCTAAAAAGCAGAACTTGCGCGGCGATGTCATCTTTATGGGCGTGATCGATGAGGAATACGCTAGTGTGGGGACCTTCGATCTTGCCCGGCGTTCTCACGCAGATGGAGCCATCGTGGCAGAGTTCACGGAGCTTCAACTCATTCTCGCGCACCGAGGCTTTGTCTGGCTCGAAGTAGAAACGATCGGCAAAGCCGCCCACGGCTCGCACCCGGACCTGGGTGTGGACGCCATCGTCAAGATGGGGAAGGTTCTAACAGAGATGGAGAAGCTCGACCAAAGCCTTCGCGCGAATCCCACTCATCCCTTACTGGGGAGCGGCTCCTTGCACGCCTCGCTGATTCAGGGCGGACAGGAACTCTCCAGCTATCCGGAGCGATGTCTCCTTTCGGTCGAGCGGCGGACTCTTCCAGGCGAAACACCCGAAGCGGTGGAAGGTGAGTTCCTCCAGATCGTAGAGGACCTTCGGCGAGCAGACCCATCCTTCAACGCCGTCATCCGGCGAGGGATTAACCGCTCTCCGCTGGAGACGCGTGAAGACGCCGATATCGTCCAGGCGCTCCAGGCGGCGTCTGTCAAGGTGCTGAATCGCCCATCGCAAATTGCAGGTGTGCCGTTTTGGACAGATGCAGCAGTCCTCTCGGCAGCTGGCACTCCCTCTCTGTTGTTTGGACCGTCTGGCAGCGGCGCACATGCCGTAGAAGAATGGGTGGATCTGGCAAGCGTAAGAACGTGTGCGGAAATCTATCTCGCAACCGCGGTGAACTTTTGCGGATAATTCATTCTAAAGCGCTGAACAGAAACCCCTCCCGAGTGGGGTAACGGAAGGAAACTTTCCCCTTTTCTCCTTGTCAAATGGATGTGAAGAGATTTGCAAGGAGATTTTATGTTCATTAAGCATTCGAAACTGATACTATTTGTCGGAGTATTTGTTCTTCTCGCTTTTGTTGCTTCGATGTATGCACAGCTCGAACTCCCTACACCGGATGGTCCCTATGCAGTTGGCCGAACAACCCTGAACTGGGTTGACACCTCTCGTCCGGAAGTGCTCACGGAAGACCCCAGCGATTTCCGCGAAGTGGTTGCCATGGTCTGGTACCCAGCAGAGCCAGGAACCGGCGTGAGAGCAGGTTATTTTCCAAATCTCGCTACAGTTTCGGATGCCCTGGTAGAAAGTGGTGAGGTGGGTTGGTGGGAAGCATTTGGACTACGTTTTATCCGTTCGGAAAGTCGTTTAGATGGAAGTCCCGCAAAAGATGAACAGGCATTTCCGGTCCTAATTCTTTCTCCCGGCAACGGCACGAATATCGAATTTTATGCAAGCCTTGCCGGAGACATTGCCAGCCATGGATATATTGTGATTGGCTTAAATCATCCTTATGATGTGCCTGCTGTTAAGTTGTCCAATGGGCAAATTGCAGCTTATGATAAAGATCAGTGGTTATTGGAGGCAGAAGCGCATCAGGCATACATTGCAGAACGAATCAAGGTGCGAACTGCGGACGTATTATTTGTTTTGAATCAACTGGAGGGGATGAACTTTAACAGTCTCTCTGCAGGTCTCATCGATTTGGATGCTGTTGCAGTTGCCGGACATTCCCTCGGCGGGATCGTCGCTTCAGAAGCTTGCAAATCTGATCAGCGCTTCAAAGCCTGTTTGAACTTTGATGGCGTCCAGAGGGGTGGTCCGTTTTCAACGGACGAGAATTCTATTTCACCTGCGCAGCCGTTTCTGTTCCTGACCAAGGAGCCTCAGCTTCATCCCAAAATACTGGAACGATTTGAATCCATGCCTGAAAGTTATTGGATTGTGGTGCATGGCGCCTCGCATCAGAGCTTTACAGATGGTCCATTGCTCCAGCCATCTCTTGTACCTATCGCGAATCAGGTAGATCGCTTCATGGACTTAATCCGGACCTATACTCTGGCGTTCTTAGATCAGACGCTGAAGGGAAAACCCGATCCTCTGTTATCAATACAGACGGAGCGAGAAGGGGTGTCGGTGACAACCTTTCCATCACAATAAAGAGTTCTGATAAAAAATCTCGAAAACCCTGGAAGATTTTCGAGATTGAAGTTTTGTGCACACAGTCACTTATGGCTTGATCTTCACCCCGGCGGCGCGCAGTTCTTCCAACAGGTCTTTGTCTACGCCGTGGATGCGCATGTCGAGCAGCTGTGAGAGGGACAGATCCTCGCCATACTTGCGGCGCATCTCGCGAATGAAGCGCGGCGTCACATGATGGATTCCCAGTTCCACCAGTTCATCAACGGAGACATCTTTGAATCCCAGCTCGGCAAGTTCGCGCACGAACTTGGGAGATACATTGTGATTACGAAGCTCCACCAGCTCATCGGTATCTATATCTTTCAAGCCCAGTTCGTGCATGGCATGGATGAAGTTTGCCGAGATATCGTGATTCCGTAATTCAACGAAATCTTCGACGTCCAGGTCCTTGAGTCCCATCTGGCGCAGCTCAGCGATAAACTCAGGCGAAACGCCGTGTGTACTCAATTCCACCAAATCGTCTACATCCAGGTCGTTTAGTCCAAGCTGACGCATGGACGCAATAAAATCGGGGGAAACCCCATGAGTGCCGAGCTCTACCAGCTCATCAATGTCCAGGTCCTTGAACCCCAGGCTGCGTAATTCGGCGATAAACTTGGGTGAGACGCCATGCGCCCCAAGCTCTGCCAGGTCGTCAATATCCATGTCCTTGAGACCGAGGCTATGCAGTTCGGCAATGTACTTGGGGGAAACGCCGTGGCGACTCAATTCCACCAGATCTTCCGTTTCGAAGTCCTTGAAGCCTAGCTTTCTTAGCTCTGCGACATATTTCGGGGAAACACCGTGACGGCTTAGCTCAACAATGTCGTCCAACTCCAGATCGCTCAATCCTTGCTGCCCTAGTTCGACGATGAACTTCAAGGAGACGCCGTTGCGGCTCAGCTCGACCAGCTCATCCACACCCAGGTTTTGGAGGCCCGCCTGGCGCATCTCGGCGATGTACTTCGCGGAAACATCGTGATTGCTCAATTCGATTAGCTCATCCACATCTAAGTCTTTGAGTCCTGCCTGGCGTAGTTCGGCAATATATTTGGCGGAGACGTCGTGATCGCTCAGTTCGATTAATTCATCGACCTCGAAATCCTTGAGTCCCAGCGCGTGCAGGGTGGAGACATATTTGGCAGAAACACCGTGATCTCGGAGTTCTACGAGCGCATCCACGTCGAGATCGGTGATGCCCATTTCGCGCAGCTCACGAACGTAGCGCGGCGTAATGTCATGGGTGCGCAGTTCGAGCCATTCGCTCACGCCATCTGGTTCCAGGCCCAGCGCGAGTATTTCACGGATGTATTCCGCCGTCAACTTCTCGGATTGCAGCTCTTGGATGTCGCTGAGAGTGACCTGGTCAATGCCGGCTTCTTTCAGCGCCGCGATCAGATCCTTCGATCGCCCTGCAGACGAAGGGGGAGTGGAAAGCGATGTCAGATGAGACAAATGCGATAGCGGCGTGACAAGCTCCGAGGAGGAACCGGACGCCTCGTCAACGGCTTCCATCGCCTTGAAAAGCTGTTCGGCCTCTTCCGCCGTGATCTTCCCTTCGGCGAGCATATCTAACACCATCAAACGTTCTTTTTGGCCATTCATGAGCGGTCTCCTTTTAGTTGTGAGAGTAAACGGGTGGCTTCCTGCACGTTGATCTCACCCCGTCCGAGCTGAGCAAGGATTTCTTGGCGGCGGGTCGAAAGGTCGTCCTCTTGAGGTGCTTCCATACCCATTTCGGCAATGACCTCGTCCAGCTGGCGGCGAATCGCCCAGTAGGATTCGCCGGTCTCGCGTTCCATCTCCTTGACATTGCCGCGGTTGCGTACGAACGTTTCGAGAAACTTCAGACTTTCAGGAGAAAGTCGGGAAAACGGAGAAAGCTCAAATTTGCCGACCACGCCGGTGCCGCACACAGTGCAATTTAACTGTGTGACGACAAGAGGAGAGGAACAACTGGGACAGGACTGGGGGATTAGCGGCATATCATACTCCAATGGCGGTAGTCTATCAAATATTTTGTGATTTGTCAATATTTTTGGTAATATGTAAAATATTTTGGTTTTATTCTAATGTAATGCTATTTTTCTGAGAGAATCGCTTAAAAGAACAAACCTCCCGGCTTCTTTACAGATTTTTACCGGGAGGTTCATGCTTACCAAGTTCCGCTGGTGTAAGATAACGATGGGGTTACCAATCGCTGTCTTCCTCGTCCTCTTCATCCATGTGAACCCCCATTGCTTTTCTGAGCTTGGCAATTCCGCGATTCTGGATGACTTTGATATTATTGACTTCCTTGCCGATGATTTCGGCAGTTTCCTTGAGGCTGAAATCTTCCAGGAAGCGCAGGATAATGACATGACGCTGGTCTTCTGTCAGCTCGGTCTGCATGGCGGTAATCAGGGCCTCCATCATCACCCGCTCCTCGATCTGCGATTGAGTCGGCGCGAATTGGCCGCCCTCATATGCATTCGCAGCGACTTCCAATGGTGCGTTGTGCTGATTGTCGCGGGAGCGGTCTACCACCAGATGGTAGGCAGTCTGATATAGATAGGAGCGAAGATTCGTGCGCGGGCCTTTGCCCTGCCCAAATTGTTCCAGGAGCTGAGCAAATACATCCCCTACAATGTTGTCTGCTACAATAGAGTCGTGACACAGGCGCAAGGTGTATTTATAGATGGCGGGCGCGAACTGATCGAAGATCGTAGTAAGCGCTGCTTCGTCAAGTTTTTGGGCAGCCTTTAATAGATTGGGTCCCTCTGTCACCGAGCCTCACTTCTCAATGTTTGCTTCATCATGATGGAAGGCGCCCTTGCGTTCAAAAGTGCGAGAAAATTCCATTGGAAAAAGTCCATGTTCTGGGTTTGACTGTATTATAAACCTTTTTGAAACCCAGGGTTTTCATTTCGGACAAAGGGCGCACTCCAAAGTTTACAAATCAGAAAAGCGTCTACTGCCTGTCAGACTCACAAGCAGACCTTTTCGATCCATTCCAAAGCCAAAACGCGTATCTCACTTTACTCTATGATGCGGCACCTTCTCATCAACTTATTATCGAACAAATGTAACAAATCGTCTATACCGGGAGTCTAATTGATATAATTTTGATAGGAGATTATTATGTTTTCGTCATTTGAAGGCTTAGATCGGCGTAAGGAAGAGAGTCGGGTTCGCAGTGAAGGGCGTCTTCCGCCCGGGCAATCTCTGACTCTGAAGTTTCCTGTGCTGCACTATGGGCCGGTTCCGCACTTCAACCCTGCGACGTGGGACTTCCGGGTTTGGGGCGAGGTGGAAGAGGAAAAGAGCTGGACCTGGGAGCAATTCAATCAACTTCCTCGAACGACGATCCAGATGGACATCCATTGTGTGACGCGCTGGAGCAAGTTCGACACGGTTTGGGAAGGCGTTTCGGTCAAGACTATGGTAGACCAGGGTCTTTTCAAAATCAAGCCGACCGCCACCCATGTGATGCAGCATGCCGAATATGGTTTCACGGTCAACCTCCCGCTTGAGGTAGTGCTGCAAGATAACTTTCTGATGGCAACCCACTTCAACGGGGAGCCGATCACGCCAGACCATGGATATCCGCTGCGCGGGGTGGTGGGGCTGATCCCCAGCCACAAGAATCTGGAAACGCCGTATTTCTGGAAGGGTGCCAAATGGCTGCGCTCGCTCGAGTTCATGCCGCGTGACCGGCGTGGCTTCTGGGAACAGGCAGGCTATCACAACCGGGCAGACGTCTGGCGCGAGGAACGATTCGGTTAAAAAAATGGACGGCAGTGCAACTGCCGTCCAAACTTTTTAATTAGGGTCGTGCACCAAGTGTCACAGTCACATCCGTCGTCTGACCGTCTCGCAAGACAGTCAACACAACGCTATCACCGGGGGATTTATTCGTCGTGAGGTAAGCAAGCAGATGATCAAACGTCGGGACGGGTTGTCCATCAATCGCGGTGATGACATCGCCGCCCGCCTGGAGGTTTTCCAGGCTCGTTGGCTGCGTGCCGCCACGGATGCCTGCCTGGTCGGCGGGGCCGCCCGGTTCGACGCGAGTCACATAGGCACCGGTATACGTGTTCAGCCCCAGCGCTTCAATGGCCTGCAGGCTTAATTCATCGATCGAAGAAATACCCAGATAAGGATATTCATAACGCCCATCGCGGATTAAGTAGGGGACAATCCGTTTTACCAGGTTAATAGAGATCGAGAAACCTACGCCTGAATTGACGGCATTGCCGGTGAGCTCGTTGAATGTCTCTGTTCGGATCGATTGGTTAACCCCTACCACTTCACCGTTCAAATTAAAGAGTGGTCCGCCGGAATTGCCAGGGTTAATCGCCGCGTCCGTTTGGATGATGTCCGCGGTGCTGAATCGTCCACCGCTTTCCGGGTCGATAGAAGCCGTTTGCGTTCGTCCGAGTCCCGAGACGATGCCCAGGGTCATGGTGCCGCTCAAGCCAAACGGGTTTCCAATCGCTACAACCTGCTCTCCGACATTCAATGTGTTGGAGTCGCCAAGTGCCAGAGGGTGGAGCTGATCTGCCGGGGCATCCACTTTGATGACCGCAATATCCGCATCTCCATCGGAGCCAATCACTGTCCCATGGGCTCGAAAGCCCGACGCAAACGCAATTTCCACATCGTTGACGCCTTCCACAACATGCTGATTTGTTACGACATGTCCTTCACTATCGATGACAAAGCCTGATCCTTCACTTCGATCCGTCTGAATCGCAACCACCCCGGGCAGCACCTGCTGGTAAAGCGCCTCCAGGGTGCTTTCTGCTTCTGCAGGATCAGCAGGTGTTGGTAAAACGGGAGCGGTTGCCTGAGGCTGGAAGATCGCTGTCGGTTGAACCTGCGGCAGCGCCGGCACGCCGGATATCTGACAGGCAAGCATGGATACCATTAAGACGGATAATACGAATAATACGCGTTTCATTTCATCCTTTCTAAAACTTAAGACGTGAGGCTTCTTCCAGCAATTCACGTTGTTTAGGAGATAGATACTTGGGGACCTGGACTTTCAGGCGCACATAGAGATCGCCCTTTTCGTCCTTGTTCTTTAGGCTGGGCATGCCGCGACCTGCCAATCGAAAAACCTGCTCGGGCTGCGTACCCGCTGGAATGTTGAGCTTCACCTTTCCGCTCAACGTTTCCACATCGGCTTCGCCGCCGAGGATGGCTGTGAAGACATTGGCTGTAGCTGTAGTATGCAGATCGTTGCCACGACGCTCAAAGCGTGGGTCTTCCCTTACATCCACGATCAGATATAGATCCAGTCCATTGGGTCCCGCGCCCGCCACGCGCACTTTAGAACCGGTGCGTACCCCGGCAGGAATACGGACCTGTTTTTGCTTGCCATCGCTCTCGAACACGCGTGTTGTCCCCTGAAAGGCTTCTTCCAGTGTGATCTCCAGTTCCTGCTGATAGCCTTGCGGTTGCTGGCGTGTACGCGTGCGTGTGCCTGTTCCCGCCCCTTGACCAAAGATCGTGCGGAAGAAATCCGAGAAGCCGCCCCCCCCGCTGCCAAAAAGATCGTCTAGGTCGCCGTATTCCACCCGGACCCCGCCGGGGAAGCCGCCATATTGGTCCCAGTTGAAATCTCCTGGCGCACCACGCCGCTGCCAGTTGGAATAGTCGCTTCCGAGCCTATCGTAATGGGCGCGTTTCGTAGCATCATTAAGGACCTGATATGCCTCATTGATCTCTTTGAACCGTTCCTCGGCTTGTTGATCGTTCGGGTTGCGGTCGGGATGATATTGCATTGCCAGTTTTCGATAGGCTTTGCGGATATCGTCTTCGCTGGCATTTCGTTCCACACCCAGGATCTTGTAGTAGTCTTTGTAGTCCATAAGTAATTATCAGTACTCCACGAAACAGAAGGATTCCCCGAAAACAGGGGTGCGGGCGTA
>JAICRQ010000511.1 GCA_025966435.1 Anaerolineales bacterium
GATCAGGGTTGAACGGGTCCACGGGATTATGTGTGAGTACGATATTCGGCTGGAAAACCTGGAAGATACCAACCAACTGGTCAATCGCAGCATCCGTCATGTTCAACGGATAATCCCCCAAATCGAGACAACGAAACTCCGCGCCGACTGCCTGCGCTGCCGCCGCTGCCTCTTCGTGACGAATCCGCTTCACATTCTCGACCGTTTGATTCGGCTCCTTCCACAACTCGCCTGATTCTCCCCTCTCGCCATATGACAGCGCAATCACACTTGCCTGTCCTCCCTGTGATGTCGTCACTGCAATGGTGCCTGCAGCACGCCAGACAAAATCGGCAGAGTGCGCTCCAATAACGAGAATCTTTTTTGTCATTTTCTTTTCCCCATAATTTCTTTCAATCTCTTGATGGAAGCTTGACTTGTGAACGAAGAAACGCCAATCGAATTAAGCATCTCAACAACTGCCTCCATCTCCCCCACCCTGCGTTTGGCATGTTTGATACTACCATTGACAAAGCGATCGATCATCGCTTCATCATAAATTATTTTCAACATTTGCGCGCGGGCATATTCGGTCATGTTGAGCACCTCCGCCGCTTCCAAGCATTCCATAATTACAGCCGCAACTCCCTTATACATAATGCTTCTTACCAATTTATGTGTTGCCGCGTTCCCCGCTTCACGATCCAAATACGTGACAGGCATCCCCAGGAGCGTCATCTTTTCCGCAAAAGTCTTTGCCCCACTTCCCGATGCAAAGACTTGCGTACGCAGCCCTTTGGGCGGTACGGGATCCATCAGGGCAGCGTCAACGAACAAGGCGCCCGTTTTTTCGATGATGGGTGCAAGATCTCGTTTGAGTTGGGGTGCGGCCGTGTTCAGATCAGCATAGAGTTGACCGGGCTGAAGCACGGGAGCCACTTCCGTCGCAACGTCCAGAGCAACCGACGCCCAATTGACGCTCAGTACAATATCCGCTCCAGATACAGCGGCGGAATTACTGGCAGCAAAATCTAATCCATCGGGAATCATACGGGGCTCGGGATCCCAGCCGCGCACCTGAACCCCGGCCGCGATCAAATCGCGGGCCAGCGTGCCTCCGGCTTCACCAATTCCAAGGACTGCAATAATCATGATCGCCGTGCAGCGCCACGGGCTCGAAGCACGCGGCGCAGAGATTGAGGAGCGTTATTACCCCCAAACTTCTTCGGCCGTTTCGGCGACCAGTCGCAGCTTCGCGGCTTGTTGTTCAGGAGTAATCAGGTTTCCCTCCTCGGTGGAAGCGAAGCCACACTGCGTACTCAACGCAAGTCGTTCCATTGGCACATACTTGCGCGCCTCTTCAATGCGCTGCTTCAACTCATCCTTGCTTTCCAGTTTTGGCTTTTTGGAGGTTACCAATCCCAATACAACCGTTCGGTCTTCCGGAACATTTTTCAACGGATCGAAACCGCCGGAGCGCTCGTCATCGTATTCCAGCAGGAAGTTATTGAACTTCGTGCGGCTGAACACGGCGGAAATCGGATCATACCCGCCGCTGGCATAATACTTGCTTTGATTGTTGCCCCGGCAGAGATGAATGCCGAACGTGATCCCTGGGTGGTCCCCAATCACAGCATTATCGAGCTCGATGCAGCGATCCAGCAGACGGTCGGGGTCGTTGCCGCGTTTACGGTAGCCCTCGCGGATACCGGGGTCGATCAATGCCGCGTATTGCGGGGCGTCAATTTGAATGTATGTGCAGCCCAGGCGAATCAGCTCTTCAACTTCCGTCTTTAGGATGTCTACCAGATCGGCGAGGTAGGCGTCGATGGTGGCATACGCCCCTTTTGATTTTTCCGCGTCATAATACGCCGCAGCCTGCTGGGCGCTAATGATCGTCACCTTCGCTGGATGCTCCGTCTTCGCCCGCAGGTAGACGAACTCCTCCTCACACAGCGGACGCACGCGCCTCAACTTCGAAACCACCACGGGACGCTTGATGACCACCTCATTCCCTTGATCATCGTGAAAGGGGATCGCCCAACCGCCGAACTTGTCGTAGCCTTCCACGGCATCGATCAGATGGCCATAGAAGGCATATCGCCGCATCTCGCCGTCGGTGATCACATCCAGACCGGATTCGATCTGGAGAGCAATTGCCTCATCCACAGCCCGATCCTCGATCTTCTTGAAATCGGCATGGGACAATTCGCCAGACTCGCGTTTCTTGCGCGCTTCTTTGAGATAATCAGGTCTCAATAGACTACCAACTACATCACTTCTATACTCTGACATTTTGTTTCTCCTTTCTGAATATTTTTACCTTAAAGGCTTGCATTGAGCGCAGTCGAAATGGCATAAATAAGAACATCTTCAATCACTCCCGCGAATACGATGCCAGAGAGACTCCAGGGTGGGGATGACACCACGCGGCATCCACAGAAACAGGACAATGATAAGAATTCCATAGGCAACCTGCCGCAACTGGCCGAACTCGATGAGGATCTCGTCGACGATGGTAAAAGTGACTGCCCCGACGATCGGGCCGAACAGAGTACCGATTCCGCCAAAAGCCAACATCACCAACACAACAACGTCGACCTGGCCGAACCCAAAGGTGTTAGGGCTGAGCCGACCCTCGGTGAAGGCGTAGGTAGAGCCAGCCAGGCCCAGCATCGCCGCCCCGATCATCGCCCCGTAGACCCGGTAACGAGCGACGTCGACGCCGGTCAGCTCGGCGGCGATCTCGTCATCGCGCAAGGCGCGAAACGCCCAGCCGATGTGGGAGCGTCGCAACAGCCCGTGAACCAGGAGAAAGACGAGTACGAGAGCGAGCATCACGTAGTAGGGCGGGATCTGGTCCCGAAGGAAGGTGTCAGTGCCGGAATCGATCAAGCGACCCGTATCCCCACCGGTCAGGTGACTGAGACCGAGCAACAGGGCATCGAACGAGAGGGTGAAGATGAGGGTGACGATCCCGGTGAAGATGACCCCGAGAGAGCGTTTCAC
>JAICRQ010000356.1 GCA_025966435.1 Anaerolineales bacterium
CAATGAAATCCCCGCTACGATCGACAGCGCCATGGATCTGGCAGTCGTCGGCGATGACCTGTATATGCTGCATACCGATGGGCATCTCTCGACCTGCACGTTCAGCCGCATCTCCGGCGCACCCACACGTTGTCAGGACCCAGCGCCGCGCGTGGATAATTATCCTGCCCATCGCGATCTGGACTTCTTTGGGATGGCACACTTCACGCAAATGGCAATGACGAGTCCGCCGAATTCGGTGATCCTTTTACTGGATTCTGCCGGTCAGAGCGTGTTCCGTTTTTCACCGCGTTCGTTTGAGTTCCAGAATCAGGTCACAGGGTTTGCAGGCGATGCCAACCCATTCCGAGGCGGACCGGTGAGGGCGATGGCGGTGAGCCCCAACTATGTGCTGTATTTAGCCATTGGCGATCAGGTATATTTCGCGACGAATCTCCCTTGAGTCAAAACGGAGTTGTTCGTCATTTTCACATGATGTCTCTCTTTGATTCCTTTTTTCGCAGGCGAAAATCATCCACGCGGGCATCGAGTCAGATAGAAGCGGATTCGCTAAATGCAGACGCGCCTCCCCAGGTGACTAGCCTTAGGACTCTCGTCATCGTCTATGACCCGACTGTAGATTCCAGGTCCGGCAAGAGGCTTTCGGAATATATGCATTGGAATCGCGTGGAAGAGCTGGCGCGGGGATTTATGACCGATATCCTGCAAACGAGCGGAGGTCTGGCGCGCTACCAGATCGTAGAACGTATCGACGTGGACGGTTTCCCTGCCAAGGTGGATGGGTACTATTACGATGCTCCAACGTATCTCAATGTGATCCGGGGCGTCGCCCGTCCATATATGCCGCAGGAAGCGGATTATTACGCCATCATCCGGCGCTTCAATGTCTTGCAGCGCATTGCATCGAGGGAGATTGACGAGGTCTGGGTCTTCAATTTTCCGCATGCCGGCTTTTATGAATCGATCATGGGCGGACCCGACGCCTTCTGGTGCAACGCTCCACCGCTTAAGAACACAGAGGCAGCCCGCCGGCGCTTCGTCATTATGGGGTTTTCCTACGAGCGCGGCGTCGGGGAAATGCTCGAGAACATGGGACACCGCGCCGAGTCGATTCTGGAAAAAACATTCGAGGGCTTGAAGGGCGACGACAACTTGTGGAAGCGCTTCACTCGTTATGAACAGACCGCTCCGGGCAGGGCTGCCGTTGGGAATATCCACTTCGCACCGAACAGCCAGCGGGATTACGACTGGAACAATCGCGGCACGGTTCTGAGCGAATGTGACGACTGGCTAAAAAACTTCCCCGATTTTAAAGGAGAGGTTCGACCCGTCACCTCCGCAGAGTGGGGGTATGGCGACATTCGCGAGCACCACAAATGGTGGTTTAACCATTTACCCAAAGTTGGCGGGAGCAAGAACGGCATTTACCATAACTGGTGGCAATATGTGATGGATCCGAACCACATCCGGCATGAATGAGCTGGCGTTCCCATATTTTGATTATCAATACTGTGAAGGGAGGGTTTCAAACTTGCAATGTTTTATTTTTATCAAGCCGAATAAAATAATCCCTGCACAAGCTTTCGAGAGGTCTTCCCGTTAATCCGCCTGTCCCTGCCAGATCGTACCATGCACAAATTTTTCTATTCGGATAATAAGAGCATTCGATTTTTTATCGCGATCCTCTTATATACGTTTTATATCGCAATATCCTTCGTCTACATCTATCAGGCGGGGATCGCCGTCGCCGCGCTCTCTACAATTCCTGTAATTGTTGCAGCCTGGTTTTTCGGCTCTTCTCATGGCATGGTGATCGCAATCTTAATGGTTCTGGCAAACATTTCCATGCTGAGTCTGGACGGTTATTCGCTCGTGAGCTTATTCAACAGCCCCGACACGTTGATCGGAGCTACTGCCCTGGTCTTTATTGGATGGGTAGTCGGCAAACTTGGGTACATTATTCAAGAACGCAGAGAAGCCATCGCCAAGCTGGAGCAGTATGAGCGAGAACGCCAGACCCACATGGACTTTTTGGAGCAGCTTAACGCCATCACCGGCAACGCGCTGGAGGCAGACAATCTTCAATCTACCCTTGAGATTCTAACGGAACAAATTGCCGTGCTTTTTAAAGCCGAGGATGGTTTTTTTGCCTTCTGGAATGATGATAGGAAGCTCCCTGTTCCCATGGTGGCTTACGGCTCGATGAATGAAGTCTATCCATCTATCCAGTTTGAGCCGGGAGATCATGTCCCCAGTACCTTTGCGATCGAGGCGGAACACCCAATTGCTATTCCCGATTTGCTTAACTCTCCATACATTGCACCGAAAATTGCTGCCATTTACCCCAGTCGTTCCATGCTCGTCATTCCTCTGATTGCGCAGAATCGAAGATTAGGGTCCGTATTACTGGGGTATAGCGAAAACAGATCCTTCGAGGAGAATGAACTCGAGCGTGCCCAAATTGCAGCCGACCAAGTTGCCTCCGTTTTATCAAAATCACTTCTACTCGAAGAGGAGCGCAAACAGGTAAAACAATTGACTGCTTTACATGATATTGCACTCCTCGCCATCAACGTAGATAATGAGGATACGCTAATCAACCGTGTGACCGATATCATCGGTCAAAATCTATTCCCGGATAATTTTGGCATTTTTTTACTGGACGAGCAGGCTGGAATCTTGCATGTCCACCCTTCTTATCGCTTCTTTTCTGCCGAGGAACGCCACATGAGGGATGTGCCTCTCGACAAGGGAATCACAGGACTCGTTGCCAGAACCGGCAAGGCACAGCGAGTTGGGGATGTGCGCCAGGTGGATGACTATTTCAACATCGATGACCGAACGATTTCCGAGCTATGTGTACCAATCAAATTCAAGGAACACATTCTGGGCGTGATCAATGCGGAGAGTACGAAGAGGGACGCCTTTACAGAAGAGGATGAGCGCCTGCTGATTACACTGGCGGGGCAAATTGCTACTGCTCTGGAACAAATCCGTAAGGCACAGGCCGAGAGGAAATGGCTGGACCAGCTTGCCCATTCCAATGATTTGATCTATGCGCTCGCTCAAATTACCACGCATGTCGAAAAAGCCTTCACCATAGATGACATCATCCGGAATCTGGGCGTGGAACTCAGCAAGATCGATCTGACGTGTATCTTGGCTGTCTATGACAAAGAGCGAGGCCTGTTTACCATCAATTACACCTCGATGAGTCCTGAATTTCTTGAAATCGTAGAAAATGGTCTTGAGTATCCGCTAATCAAATATACATTTTCGCGTGATCGTCTGAAGCTGGAGAATATTCTGTACCCTACGGCGCTATCGAATATAGAAGATGAAATTGAGATGTTATTTTATGATACACGCAGACAAGGCATTTCCATGATCTTGAAGGAAATCGGGGTAGAGCCTGGAACAGAGCCCTTACGCCTGCCTTTGATATTCGAAGAGAACCTGTTGGGAATTTTGTGGATCTGGGGGAAGGGGCTGACAAGAGCGGACCTGCCGATTATGTCGATCTTTGCAAAGCAAATCGGTATCTCGCTGGAGCGCGCTCGCCTCTTTCAAGAAGTACAGAGTCTGGCGCTCACCGATCCGCTCACCGGTTTACAAAACCGGCGCAGTCTCTTTGAGCTGGGCCGCGTGGAATTTGTACGGGCACAGCGACTCCAGCGTCCCTTCGGCTGCATGATGCTCGACCTCGATCACTTCAAGCAGATCAATGATCAATATGGGCATCTCAT
Source organism: Anaerolineales bacterium (assembly GCA_025966435.1). Taxonomy (GTDB): domain Bacteria; phylum Chloroflexota; class Anaerolineae; order Anaerolineales; family Villigracilaceae; genus Defluviilinea. Next base: position 3,747 of record JAICRQ010000356.1, read on the forward strand.
CGGTGACCACGTCCTGCAGGAATTCGCAAAGCGCTGCAAAAACTCGGTTCGAGAGATCGATCTTGTGGGACGATACGGAGGGGAGGAACTGATTATTCTTATGCCTGAGACTGACAGACCTACGTCTATGGACATCGCGGAGCGGCTGCGCCATTCGATCGCCTGCACACCTATCCGGGTCTTCGACAAGGAAATCTCGGTGACAGCCAGCATCGGGGTTGCAACACAGGATGAAAATACCAGCGATCTCGAAACCCTGATTGCACGCGCCGATCAAGCCATGTATATTGCAAAACACAAAGGGCGGAATCGCGTAGCAATGAGCAAGTAAGGCAGGTTGGTAGCCCGCCCTCCATTAACCCGATATTTTTAAAGCCACCATTGTTACATCATCAACCAGCGGCCGGTTGCCGCCAAACGCGCTTAATGCCTGCCGCACAGCCTGGAGCAGGTCTGGCGCGGTCCGGTCTGCATGTTGGTGAACCAGTTCCGCCAGGCGTTCCTGCCCAAATTGTTCATTACTGATATTCAAGACCTCTGTCACACCGTCCGTGTAGAGCAGCAGGGA
>JAICRQ010000291.1 GCA_025966435.1 Anaerolineales bacterium
GGGCTGGTATCCGAAGTCTTTTTGTTTCTGACGCATGGCAAACTTTACAGGGCTTCCACCGTCATCTTCATCCCGTGTTTGGGACGTAGAGTCGCTTCAGGCTTTAATGCGATCGGATGGTTCGGAACCAGCCGCAGATGGAAGCGTTGCAGTGCCATCGCGAGAATCAGCTGCATCTCCATCCCTGCGAAATTGTTCCCAATGCACACATGAGGACCTTCGCCGAATGGATAATACACATGGCGAGGGCGGCTGGCAGCCTGCTCTGGCGTGAATCGCTCCGGGTCAAAGCGCTCGGGGTCGGGCCAGAACTTTGGATCGCGGTGACCGACATAGGGCGAGATGAAGATCAGCGTATTTGCAGGGATGTGATAGCCATCCAGGACATCGTCCACGATTGCCTCGCGCGCGAATAAGTAGGCAGCAGGATACAGGCGAAGGACTTCGTTGAGCACCTGCTGCATATAGACCAGCCTGGGGAGATCGGCAAAGGTCGGCGCGCGTCGCTCCAACACGCTCTTTAATTCCATACGCAGGCGTTCTTCGACCTCGGGATGCTGCGAGAGAAGATAGAACGCCCACGCCATAGTGGCAGCCGTCGTCTCATGACCGGCAAAGAAGATCGTCACCACCTCATCCCGCGCCTGCTTATCGGACAAGCCTTCGCCTGTGTCGGCGTCACGCATGTCGAGCATCATGCCGAGTAAGTCATCCTTCGGGTGTTTACGCGCCTCCGCTATCAGCGGATAAATTGTATCGTTCAGGACGTGCAGGGCGCGGTTGTATTCAATATGGCGCGGGAGAGGCAGAGACAATGGCAGTTGAACCATCTGCTGGCTGCGCCAGAGCATAAACTTCGACGCCACATTGAACGCATGACTTAACGCTGGAATTTTGTCATCGATCGGTGAGCTGAACATCGATTTGATGATGACCGTCAGGGTAAGTCTCATCATCTCGTTGTCCAGATCGAGGGTTTGATTCTGCCTGGCTCTTTCTGCCCAATCCTGCATGAATGTGTCGATGACAGCCGTGACGGTATTCACCAGCTTCCCCAACCGTTCACGGTGGAAGGCGGGCTGTAACATTCGGCGCTCGCGCAGCCAGAAATCGCCATCGATCAGCGGCAGTCCATTTCCCAGCAGCACGCGGCCTGTCTCCACGCTCCGGCCACGGATATAGTTTTTGTAGTTGTCTTGCAGAATATATTTGACGTAATCCGGGTTGGTGACCAGCAGATAGCTCTTATTCAGCAGTTTGAACTGGGCGATACCACCATACTCCCTGGCTGTCCTGCTGAACAGCCCGAGCATGTCGCTGACCATTTCGGGCATCATGCCCAGGATGGGTCGCCCGCGGGGACCGGGCACGGGACGTTGGTTGGCGGGGAGTGTCATTGTCATGGGTAACGAAGGAAATATCCTTAATCTCTCAGTGAAATCCCGATGTGGTTCGCCACAGCTCGTTCACGCATGGGTGTGTTCTCATTGACGGGCGTATTGAGAAGCCGCGGCAGTCGATCGACGCCTTCGATCACCATCGTGGAAGAGCCGCCTCCATCCAGAGCCACCGCCGTGTAGACCCCTCGCGCCAGTAAGAGATCCGCCGCCTCACTAAAGGTGGCGCCAATACTCGTTTCCCGCCCGTCGATGACCATCAAATAAATGAAGCGGCCGTTTCGGTTGGTCCCAAAAGCTGTGCGCGGATTCACAATTTGGGCATCCAGCCCGCCGACCTTTCTTCCCCTAGAGACTAAGTAGCGGTCTGCGGAGATCGCGTTATATATACTCCCCTTTGGGCTATCATAGGTGATCTCATTGCGCTGGTTGATGTACAAAACAGGTCGACCTGACGCTTTTGGAGAATATACATTGCCGCGTGAAGCTGCATAACCAAAGGGCTTCACTGGATCGCTGTTGGCGCAGTAATTTTGTGGGGGATAATCGGTTGGATCGAGGTAGAAATAGCCATCACCATTGATGGCAATCTGCATATCATGCTCATCCAAAAACTGGGAAGTGGTACGTGTACACAATTGAGGCACCGTATTCCGGAGTGCAGGCGTCACCAGAAAGCGCAGCGCATCGGTAAGGCGGGTATCGATTTCGATCACATGCCAGATCAGGGCGCGAGGCGTGGTGCGTTCATTGCGATAATATTTGACACCTCTGAAAATGTTTTGGGTAACCGACAGTGGATTTTTACCGACCTTAAGCAGGGCATCGCCGGGTGCCCAGGCTGACCACCCATTGACACGAGTGATGCGTATCCAGCTTTCAGCCCCGTTGGCATCAAGCGCTTCGACGACTTCATCCTTGTCCAGAGACCCGTTAATGTTGAAGTTCGTCCCCGGTCCTTCGCGCGCATTCACTATTCTACTCACGCGGTACCAGGTCCCTGCCACATCGCCGGGAGGAGGCGGGGGCGGAGGAGGCGTATTCGTAACGAGTGCCAGAAATTGAGCGGAAGACCAGCCTACCAGCCCATCGCTGCGTCGGACCTGTCTCCAGGTACCCTCCGGGTTGACCGCGATCTCAGTTACCACTTCGTTGAACTCCAGTAAGCCAAGGGATGTAAATTGTGTTCCCGGTCCGGAGCGGATGTGGAGCCCGCTGGTGGCTGTGACCCGGTATTTATCGCCTGTGGGAGGTGGGGGAGGCGGCTCAGTTGTGATCTTGTCCAGGAATTGCGTGGAAGACCAGCCTGTAAATCCATCCGTGAGGCGACGGTGACGCATCCAGGATGCACCGGGGTTGAATTCAAGCGCTTCAACGACATCGTTCCGGTGCAGAAGCCCGATCGATGGGAAGTTCGTCCCCGGTCCGGTGCGGACGTTCAGGGCTGTGGCGGTGACGCGATAGCGGTCCCCGATAGGCGGAGGAGGAGGCGGTGGCGGAGGGGGAGGCGGCGTATCCAGCTTGACCAGATAGGCAGCCGATGCCCAGCCCGTCAATCCATCACTGATGCGGCGGGCGCGCAACCAGGTTCCATCGACAGTTGCTTCCAGAGCTTCGACGATCTCATTCCGGCGGAAAAAGCCGATCGCCGGGAAGCTCGTCCCCGGTCCTTCGCGCACATTCAGCGTTCCAGCATTGACACGGTACCGCCTCCCTGAGGGGTCCGGAGGGATCGGATCGGTTGGTAGAGGTACGTTGAAACGATCGGCAAACGCCTGCGAATCCCCGTTGAAAAAATTCAGGTCGATCTCCAGGCTTTCCACCCCGTAGAACGGACCATCCCCCGAGGCGGTGAACTGCCAGAACAGCCATTCGGTGGGTCCCCAGGGTCTGGGTACCTGTGGCTGGGGCACCCCATAATTTGCGATCCATAAAGGATAGCGGTGAAAATATTCCAGTTCATTGGGCTGGCTGAGCGGCGCGTTACTGTTCCAGTAGAAGAAGGCAGTGTAGATGCCGATTTCCTTAGAGCCGACTAAACTCCTCAGTCGCTCGAGGCATGTCTTCCAGTGCTGCCAGCCTGAGTAGGGACCGCGGTAGGCTTCTTCGAGATCGAGGAAAAGTGGCAATTCGCCCAGATCGCCGCTCAACAGGTTGACCCACAGTTCTGCCTGCTGGCGGGGCTCTGCCCGGCTATCGTAGAACCAGTAGGAACCTCGAGGGAGACCGGCTTCTTTTGCGCGGCGCCAGTTGTTTTTAAAGTCCGAATCTGCCCATAAATTTTGCCCAGCTCGAATGATGACGAAGTCGGTTGTGAGGTTCATCCGCTCGAAGTTGATTTCTTGCGGCGTACCGGGATCATCCTGATAAAAACTTACATCGGGGCCAATAAGTTGCCTCGCCACTCCAGCCTCCTTAAGGAAATTTGCCTATGCGATTTTACCAGTGATTCAAAAACATTAAGAATATACGCAGTGGGTCAGGGAAACGATTGCTGACTTGCCCTACTCGCTCACCTCGATTTTGGCATCCAGGATGACTTTCCCTTCTGTGGTCCGAATGCCCACCGACTTGACCAGATTCAGAAGCCTTCTCTGCTCCGGCGTACGGAGAAACGCACCCAGGTCGATCACTACCTGATCGCCATACAGCTTGATTCCTTCGGGGAGTGCATTGAACAGCGAGCCAAGGCTTCCCAGCAAGCGATTGTTTTCCATCCAGGCTCTGATCTTGGGGGAAGAATAACTCGCAAAATCTACGGACTTATCGAGCTTCAACTTCAGATGCAGCGGCCAGGGCAGCAAAGTTGTTTTTATATCTGCGGAAACTCTATTTTGAGTATGGACAGATACACGGATGGATGCGATGTTTTTATTCCCCTTGAGAGAAGTTTCGATAATTTCGTTGATCAGGGTCTTTGGGATGGGAATGGATGCATCAACCGTTGCCCCTTTGAGGTCTGAGAAATTATTCTGGATTATCTTTTGAAAAATTCTATCCATGGTTCTTCGTGCCACCTTTTCGCCAACGGATATCTCTTGCTTGTATCTCGCTACTCTAACATAATTTATGGACCAACGCAATTCTCTGGGAATTTTCAGTGCATTAGCTTTCTGGATTCGATCGCCTACGTTTTGTACATATTTTATTAGTGTTTCCTTATAAATCTTTACAAAATCTTGACAAAACATTGAAAATCCATAAAATGGGTACTGTGCAAGCCCAAACCTAATTCGGAGGAAAAAATGAAAAACACTGTTGGTCTCAAATTTGTGTATGCTCTGCTGATTGCCGCCTTTGCGTTTAGCGCTTTCGCGGCGCCGGCAGCGGCGCAGGAAACCGGAACGATCGTAGATGTGGCTCTGGCCGCGAACGCGCAGACCGGCGAATTCTCCATCTTGATCGCCGCCTTGCAGGCTGCCAACCCGGATGTTATCCGCAGGTTGAGCAATCCTGAAAAGGAGTTCACCGTCTTCGCCCCCACCGACGCGGCCTTTACCGCCCTGCTCGCTGAACTCGGTGTGACTGCCGA
>JAICRQ010000535.1 GCA_025966435.1 Anaerolineales bacterium
CATCACAAAGACCTTTTTGTTGACGAAGAATGTAGGCTCTCCGTGTGAAAGCCTCTCGGTTACTTCCGGAAGCCCGGAAGAAATCCGCCGAACACGCTCCAGTTGTTTTTCACTCATCATAGTCTTCTCTCAACGAATAAAGGCTGCCGCTGCTAAAGCAAGCAAACACTTTTGGAACTAGCGCCTGAGATGTTCTATTAGAGTATGTGAATGTAGCGGTAAACGTTTTGTCATAGCCCAGTAACTTTTGCCTACAGTGATGCTGCAGCCACTCGAAACGCGTTAGTGAAGTAATATAAATAAGGCAGAACCCCATAGCAAAATCGTAACACCTCCTCCCTGAATCACCGCCCACTTACCTCGAATACTCCCAATTGACATAGGAATTTCTTTGCGAATTGCTACAATTACCCCAGTGAAACCTGCTATAAAGAGGGCAAGACTAAACGTCATATCATTTACCGGTCGTTGCGAGAAGAACAGTATAGCAAATCCCAGGAGGGCAGGGAGTGTGATTAAAAGGTTTTGTAAGATTTTTCGTAGAATCGCATTCGCTTTATTTTGCATAGCTGATTGATCGCCTATACGCGCCAAAACCATTTTCTTATGCTTACCTAGTATTTCATGCTGTCCGATTGGAAATGCCAGTACGGCTTGCCAGAAGGTATTTCTGGTCATAAGTTCCTCTTGTCCGTCTAAAGAGGTACGGGGGTATTTATAAAAATAGTATAGCATTTTAAACAAACTTCTGGTGCTCATAATTGTTTTATAATCCCGCCCATCTTTGCAGTTGAAAACCTTCCCCTGAAAGAGAGTAATAACATGCCCGTAATTACATTGATGACCGATTTTGGCATTAAGGATGGAAATACCGGTGTGATGAAAGGAGTCATCTGGGGGATCTGCTCAACAGCGCAGATTTCCGATTTGAGCCACCTGATTCCGGCGCAGGATATCCGCGAGGCGGCATATATTTTTGCGCGCTCCGTGCCTTATTTCCCGAAAGGGTCCATTCATGTGGTAGTGGTCGACCCAGGCGTAGGGACTGCACGCCGCCCCATGGCGGCGCAGATCGGCGACTGGTTCTATGTGGGTCCGGATAATGGGACAATCACAGGTCTGCTCGAACGAGCCGAACAGGAAGGCTGGCAGACCATGTTTGTCGAGTTAAAAGAGAAGACATACTGGCTGCAAACGATCAGTTATGTCTTTCATGGACGCGACATCTTTTCGCCCGTCGCCGCGCACCTGGCGAATGGCGTTCCTCTCCAAGAATTAGGTACACCTTTCGATGAGCCGGTTCGGCTTGAGCTGCCGAAGCCAACTCGTACGGACCATGGCTGGCGCGGCGAGGTGACTCACATCGATCATTTTGGCAATATCTCAGCCAACATTCGCGTGGAGCATCTGAGCGATGCTTTACAGGAAAAAGAAAGGATTCTCGTTCGTCTGAGTGGAAGTGAAATCAATGGCATGGTCAACACCTTTGGCGAACGACCTATAGGGGAGCTGGTTGCACTCATAGGCAGTACGGGAAATCTGGGGATTGCTGTAGTGAATGGCAATGCTGTGCAACAGCTAGGGACGAAGGTTGGGGATTCTGTGGAAGTGGTTTATACATAGTCTATCGCGCTGAGCGAAGGGGAAGTATTCTTCTGCCCCGTAGTCGAAGCGCGCATTTTCATGTAAATGCGCTTCGACTGCGGTATCGATGCCACGGCGGCGAGACACTCCGCTCAGCACGATAGATTTGTTATATAATGTGCCAAACTTTGCCCCAGGAAAACTTATGTCTGACTCCCCGTTGGTGATCGAAAATTTGTCGTTCCAATACCGCACTCGACCTGAACCAGCCATCCAAAACATCTCATTGGAGCTCAAACCCGGGGAAATGCTGCTGATCGCAGGCTCCAGTGGCTGCGGCAAGACCACACTGGCGCGCTGTATCAACGGCTTGATTCCGCGCTCCTACCGGGGGAAACGGGAAGGCAAAGTGCTGCTCCACGGAACAGATGTGTCTGACATGCAGATTGCCGATATGGCGCAAATCGTGGGGACGCTGCTGCAGGATCCCGAACGCCAGATCGTCGCCAGCAATGTCTTCAACGAGGTTGCCTTCGGACCGGAAAATTTAGGTTTGCCACGTGCCGAGATCGTGGCACGTGTCGATCAAGCCATGAACCGCCTCAAGATCGAACATCTCCGTGATCGTGAGACGTTCAACCTTTCGGGCGGCGAAAAGCAGAAAGTGGCACTCGCCGGTCTGCTGGCGATGAACCCGTCCATCCTGTTGCTGGATGAACCGCTCGCCTCGCTCGACCCTGCCTCCGCTTACGAGGCGCTGGACGTGTTCCGCAGCCTGGCAGATGAGGGTAAGACTGTTGTGCTGATCGAACACCGTGTAGAGGATGCCATCGCGGCGCGACCAGACCGCCTGATGTATATGGAGGCTGGACAGATGAAGTACCTTGGTCCCATTAAAGACCTGCCTGTAGAGATCAACCATCGCGAAGTAAAATTGCCTGCCGACTGGGTGGTGAAACGCGTACGGCAAATGGGGGAGCAGATCGATAAACCTGATTTCGCTCCGAATGCTCTCAAAGGCGACCCTCTAGTCGTTTTCGAAAACGTGGATTTCCGGTACAGCGATGAGACGCCCCTGGTTCTGAAAGACGTCAACCTCACTATCCGTCATGGCGATCTGATCGCAGTGCTGGGTCCGAACGGCTCAGGCAAGTCCACGCTGGTCAAACATGCAATCGGCCTTCTCAAGCCAACTGCGGGCCGCGTGCTGGTCGATGACAAGGACACGCGCAGCATGAGC
>JAICRQ010000615.1 GCA_025966435.1 Anaerolineales bacterium
CACCGCCCGACCTTTATTTCTTCGAACCCCACCAGCCTGAACTTTGCGACTTCAAACCCAACGTGTTCGTTGACATCACGCCCGTGATGGAAATGAAAACCAAAGCGATGGACGCGATGAAGGCACAGAGTTATTTACACAAATATTACGGCGAACTCGCCACGCGCCGCGCCAACCATGCACGCAGAATCTCTGGCAATGCAGATATCAAATTTGCAGAAGCTCATTTTCGGACATTGCCCTGGGTGGTGGCGAGCCTATGAACCCCAATGATATTACTCGCCTGAGTGAGCTGGGCGTGGCAACGGTCTATGAGGCCTCCGGGCGTGAAGGGTTGATCGATATTCCGCTCATTCAAATCATACCGAACAGCCGTGTGGCGGGTCCCGCCCGCACTGTATTATGTGGACAGGATGATAACTTGATGGTGCATGCCATCGTCGAACAGATTCAGCCTGGGGAGGTGTTGGTGTTAAGCATGCCTGAACCCGCTCCCGTCGCGCTGATCGGCGAACTGTTGGCGACTCAAGTCAAGGTCAGAGGAGCAGCGGGGATTTTGGTAGATGCCTCGGTTCGGGATGTGAATGAATTGGTTGAGCTAGGACTGCCCGTCTGGACACGTTTCATTCGAGTCAGAGGCGCGACTAAGACAAAGATCGGCGAACTCAATGGGATGGTCACGGTGGGTGGAACACAAATCGCATCGGGTGATATTGTCCTGCTGGATGCCGATGGGGGTGTTTGCATCAGACGCGAACGTGTGGGTGCCGTACTTAAAGCCTCCGAAGAAAGATTGGCAAAGGAAAGCGCCTTGCGCAAGAAATTGCTGGCGGGACAAATATCGTATGACCTGCATGGTCTGCGCGAGTATGTGGAAAGGAATAAAACATGACCCAGCAAATGGAACCCATTCATGATATTGCCCATCTCGGTCATCTTGAATTGCTGACCCCGAAGCTGGAGGAAACCACGCGCTTTTTTGTCGATGTGATGGGAATATACGAGAGCGGACGTGAGGGGGACTCTGTTTTCCTGCGCGGTTGGGACGACTATGAACATCACTCCTTGCAGTTGACCGCCGCAGAAAAACCAGGGCTGGGCCATTTTGCTTTCCGTACGACGAGTCCGCAGGCACTGCAGAGACGTGTGGAAGCCATTGAGAAATCAGGCTTGGGGAAAGGCTGGCAGGAGGACAATGTCGGGCATGGTCCGGCGTACTGCTTTACAACCCCTGATGGACACAATATGGAAATCTATTACGAGACGGAATGGTATCAAGCTCCAGCAGAGTTAAAGCCTGCACTGAAGAATCAGGCGTCCCGATTCTCTGATCGTGGTGTGGGCCTACGGAGATTGGATCATATCAACCTTCTCGCGGCGGATGTGAGCGCCACTCGCAGCTTCCTGGAAGAGTGTCTTGGCGGGCGTCTGACGGAACAGGTCATTTACGACGACGGCTCCGAAAAGGGAGCGTGGGTGACGTTTACAAACAAATCGTACGACGTGGCGATCGCGGAAGATGCCTACGGCGCAAAGGGACGCCTGCACCACTTCACTTATGCTGTAGACAACCGTGAAGCGATTTTACGCGCAGCGGATATCTGTTTGGAACACGGTGTTTTCATCGAAACGGGTCCGCATAAACACGCCATCCAGCAGACATTCTTCCTGTACGTGTATGAACCGGGTGGCAATCGTTTTGAAATTGCCAATGCAGGTGCGCGCCTCATCCTCGCGCCGGATTGGAAGCCAATTGTGTGGAGCGAGGCAGAACGCAAGAAGGGACAGGCATGGGGCTTGAA
>JAICRQ010000601.1 GCA_025966435.1 Anaerolineales bacterium
CGGGTTTACAGTTGCTGCTTGCTGCGCACGCGGAAGGGTTGGGTGGCGTCTGGGCTTGCTGGCCCCTCTTTGCACAGGAAACGATCCGGAAGACCTTAAGTTTGCCAGAATCCTGGGAGCCTCAGGGAATGTTTTTTGTTGGGTATCCACTGCAAACTCCTGAGCCGCGAGAAAGAAAAACGATTGAAGAGATCTCTATTTTTCTATAAATATCCTTTGTTGCGAGATACCTCTTTCAACAGACGGAATAGTAAATGAAAATTGTTGCCTTTGCAGGCGGTGTCGGCGGTGCGAAATTCGCCCATGGACTCGCGCACGTTCTCCCTCCGGAGGACCTCACGGTCATTGTCAATACCGGTGACGACTTCGAGCATTATGGCTTGTATATTTGCCCCGATCTGGATACAGTCTGTTATACATTGGCAGGCATGGCAAACCCGGACACAGGCTGGGGCAGAGTTAACGAAACGTGGGATGTAATCGAGAATGCAGCACGACTTGGCGGACCTGCCTGGTTTCGGCTGGGCGATCAGGACCTGGGTACACATCTCGAGCGGACACGACGGATGAAGGAGGGGCAGACACTTTCACAGATTACGGAAGACTTCTGCAAAGCCTGGGACATCCAATCGATGATCCTGCCGATGTCTGATCAGCCAGTGCGAACGATGGTGGAAACGGAGGAAGGTGACCTGGCGTTTCAGGAATATTTCGTACATCGTCGCTGCGAACCGCGCGTGCGAGGTTTCCGCTTTGAAGGGGTTGAGGTAGCGGAACCTGCCCCGGGTGTTAAAGAAGCGATCCAGGCAGCAGACGCGGTGATTATTTGTCCATCAAACCCCTGGGTCAGTATTAATCCAATCCTTCATGTCGTCAAGAGTATAGAGAAACCTGTCATCGCCATCTCGCCGATCATCGGCGGGAAAACAGTCAAAGGCCCTGCAGCAAAGATGTATCACGAGCTGGGCATCGAGCCTTCGGCGGTAGCCGTGGCAAGGCATTATTGCGATCTCATCACCGGATTTGTATTCGACACAGTGGACAGGCAATTGGAAGGTGAAATTAAGAGCTTAAATTTGCGTACGCTTGTAACAAATACGCTTATGCATAGTCATGATGATAGGAAACAGTTAGCAAGCCATATTTTATCCTTTATAGGGACAGACCTATGACACTCTGGGCAATCGTTCCGGTAAAACCTCTCCGACGCGGGAAATCGCGTCTAGCCAGCACTCTCTCTGAAGAGGAACGGACAGAACTCAATCGCTCACTTTTACAAAACACTTTAAAAACCTTTGGCAATCTTAAGGAGGTCGAAGAGGTCCTGGTGATCAGCCGCGACCCGCAGGCATTGGCGATTGCACGGCAGTATGGAGCGCGTACCGTCCGAGAGGACGGTCAGCCGGAATTGAACACCGCCCTCAAACGCGCCACGGTCATTGCTCAGGTCTATGCCACGCGCGGGGTCCTGGTCCTGCCAGCGGATCTGCCCTTGGTCACCCGGGAAGATGTGCTCACGCTGATCGAGCGCGCAGGAGAACCGCCTGCGGTGGTCATCGCACCCGACCGACACGGGACCGGAACAAACGCCTTATTGATCTCCCCGGCAGGCTTGATCGAATACGATTTTGGGGAGAATTCTTTTCAACGCCATTGCCAGCGCGCCAAAGAAGCTGGCGCAAGGCTTGAGATCGTGAATCTGCCCACACTGGGATTAGACCTTGATCTGCCCGAAGACCTTGAACTGGTGCGTAAGTTCGAGTTAGTGAAAACCCCATAAGAAGTTGTGCACCCCAAGACGAGTATCACAGCTTTCCACGGAATAATCCCGAGGAAAGCTGTTTTCTTTTTATAGCTTTCTGTGCTTATTAGAAAATGATTTCTAACACAAGAAACCCAACTCTTATTTACAATTGGAGTGTTTCATGTAAAGAGCCGCAGTAGAGAGGAGGGATCTGTGCCCTTCATGGAGAACGAATCAAAATCGCCAACCCGAAAGGATGAATGATGGCAACAAGATTTGAAAATGGGATCGTCGTGACACTGGGCGCAAATAATCAAGTGATTTGGAACGGCTCCGTTGTAATCGAAGGAGAAAACATCGTCGGAGTGGGAAGCGCCTCAGACTTGCAAAAGCAATTCCC
>JAICRQ010000287.1 GCA_025966435.1 Anaerolineales bacterium
GGAATCGGTTGTCAGCGTCGAGGGATTACTGAACGCTATCGAAGGGATCCGTCAGGTCTATGTAGCTCCCGCGATCCAGAGGTATATCATCGACCTGGTCGGGCGCACACGCCAGAGCGGGGATGTGTATCTCGGCGCCAGCCCGCGTGGCAGCCTGGCGCTCTTCCGAGCGGGGCAGGCGCGCGCTGCCTTACAGGGACGCGACCACGTTCTTCCGGATGACATCAAAGCTCTGGCAGTTCCAGTGCTGGGGCATCGTGTGATTGTCTCGCCCGCCGCGCGTTTGCGCGAGCTGAGCGCGGATCGCATCGTGCAGGAGATCGTCTATACCGCGCCGGTGCCCGGTGGCGATTACCAGGTCTCCGCCGCGGCGGAGAAGGTGAAGGTCAAAGCCCAGTGACACCCGGCCGAATACTCGTCTTAATCATGCTGCTGGTCGGTGGGGTGGGAACGGCTGTGACCGGTAATGTGGTATATGTGCGTTTGTTGTATCTCAGCGCGTTGTTGATCACGATTGCCTGGCTGACAAGTATGTTTGCGCTGCGCGGGATCAAAGTGGAACGGTATGCACGCTCACTGCGCGCCGGTGTAGGCGATATCTTTGAAGAACACTTTGAAATTTTGAATACCAGCAAAATACCGAAACTCTGGCTGGAAGTTGCCAACGAGTCTAGCATTCCTCATGCCACTGGCTCCCGCATCCTGACGTTCCTGCGCGCCAAACAGAAGCGTGTCTATACCGCGCGGACCTGGCTCACCAACCGAGGCGGCTTTCCCCTGGGACCCACGACGATCACCTCGGGTGATCTGTTTGGAATTTTTCGATCTTCCAAGACTTTCCCGGCGACATCTTCCCTGATGGTTCTGCCTATGATTTTTCCGGTGTCGGAGTTCCTCTCGCCGCCCGGCCTGCTGCCCGGGGGAAAGGCGATCCGTCGCAAATCGATAGACATTACGCCTCATGCCGCGGGGATTCGGGAATATGTACCGGGCGACCCGATGAAGCGCATCCACTGGCCCACCAGTATTCGCCGCGAGCAGTTGATGGTCAAGGAGTTTGAGCAGGACCCGCAGGCAGAGGTCTGGCTGTTCCTGGATACGCACAAGAATGCCCACGTTGCCAGGCACAGCGAAATGTACGATGCGCCTCCGATCGATGACCTGTTGTTGCTCCGCCGTCGTAAAGTGAAATTGCCTCCCGCCACGCTGGAGTATTCGATTAGTATCACCGCCTCACTGGCACATTACTTCATCGCCCAGCGCCGCGCCGTGGGACTGGTCAGCGCGTTGGAGCGTTCGTTCAAGGTCATCCCTGCTGAACGCAGTGAACGTCAGGAAGCCAAGATCCTCGAAGAGCTTGCCTTCCTCCGGGCGGAGAGCACATATACCCTGCCCGGGCTGGTCACCGCGCAGTTGGGGCAGCTGCCTCAGGGGAGCAGTGCGATCCTTGTTACGCCGATGATCTGGCCCGAGCTGCTGCTCGGCGTGGATAGCCTTCTGCGGCGCAATCTGCGACCGGTCGTCGTCTTGTTGATGTCGCAATCCTTTGGCAGCCGCGCCAACAATGAGGACCTGGCACAGTCTCTGAATGAGCGTAAGGTGCCGGTCTGCCGCGTTTATTGCGAAGCCGATCTCTCGGAAACCCTTTCGAGTTTTGCTGTCAATACCTTTTCACAGGAAATGTCATGGCGCAAACCCGTGTTGTCACACTTGACCTGAATTTTCAGGGACGCCCGCAGGCGATTGCCTCGTACCTCATTCGCGGCAGCGATGCCGTCGTGCTGGTCGAAAGCGGACCTGGTTCGACTCTCGCGGGTCTGGAAGCGGGACTGGCAAGCGAGGGTTTGTCTCCCCGCGACGTGACCCACCTTCTGCTGACACACATCCACCTCGACCACGCCGGCGCGGCTGGCTGGCTGGCGCGCCAGGGCGCGGGGGTGTATGTACATCCGGTCGGCGCGCCGCACATGCTCAACCCGGAGAAGCTGATTGCCAGCGCCACGCGCATTTACGGAGACCGGATGGATTCGCTGTGGGGAGAGTTCCTGCCCGTGCCGGAGGAGAAATTGCATGTGGTGAGGGATAGAGAGGGAATCGTAATTGGTAATTTGGAATTCCTGCCCGTTAATACCCCCGGACACGCCGAGCATCATTACGCTTATATTTTTGAAGATATTTGTTTTTCCGGTGACGTCGGCGGTGTGCGCATCCCCGGTTTTCAGTATCTGCGTGTGCCGATGGTTCCTCCGGAATTGCATCTAGAGCGTTGGCATGAGAGTGTGAATCGCCTGCGAGGGGAACGATTTTCGCGCATCGCGCCAACCCACTTTGGTATTTACGATGATCCCGGCTGGCAACTGCGCGAAGTGGACAAAGGCTTGTATGATGCCGAGCGTTGGATTGAGAAAATGATGGCGGAAGATCCCTCCCCACCAATCGAGCCGCTGCGCGAGAGCTTCACCACCTGGATGGTGGAGCAGGGCGCCGCTTTCGGCTTGAGCGAGGACGTGGTCAAAGCCTATGGCTTGGCAAATCCGCCCGGCATGAGCGCGGATGGGTTGTTGCGGTATTGGAAGAAAGTGAAGACGGCGGGATAGTTACCTCTGCTTCTCTAATCTCCGCATTCTCGAGGATCTGCAAACTGGCGAACCTTGTTATTCGAGTTCCTCGATTTCCTTCGGGAGCGGTGTTTCACGTATCCAGGCCCGGACTGTCTGAGCAAAAACATGAGGCGCATAGAGCGGCCAGTTGTGTTCCTTTGTCAGTGAAGAATCCTTCCCCAAATTGATCAGCCCGCCCGTGGCATTAGGCAGCGCTGCAACCAGGTCTCGTGCGGATTGTCTCATCGCCTCATATTATTGTTTCTCTGCCAGCACGAGCACTGGCACGTTCACTTTCGCCGAATTCATGATGTCTGAGACAGGTCATTTTTGCGCATTCAAGTTATACTTCACATACAAGGAGATTGAATGAAGCATTTTCTCGCCATATCCGATCTATCTTCGGGGGAAGTGCAGGACCTGCTCGATTTATCCATCAGGCTTAAAGAAGAATATTTTAAGAAAGGCAATCCACCGTATTTTAAGGGAAAAGTTTTAGGCATGATCTTCCAGAAGCCCAGCCTGCGGACGCGCGTCTCGTTCGACATGGCGATGCGTCACTGCGGCGGGGATGCTCTCTACCTCTCACCGAATGAGATCGGGCTGGGCAGGCGCGAGTCAATTGCGGATATCGCACGCGTGCTTTCTGGGTACGTCCACGCCCTGATGGCGCGCGTGTTCGATCACGAGCATATCCTGCAGCTGGCGCAGTGGTCGGAGATTCCCGTGATCAATGGCCTGAGCGATTACAACCATCCCTGCCAGGGGCTGGCAGACGCGCTCACCATTCAGGAGAAATTCGGCAAAGCCAAGGGATTGAATGTCGCGTATGTGGGCGATGGAAACAACGTGGCGGTCTCGCTGATGCACGTCTGCGCGAAGCTGGGCTGGAATTTTACGATTGCCAATCCGGAAGATTATGATCTCAGCCCAAAGGCAGTCAAAATTGCGGAGGAGATCATCAAGGAAACGGGTTCCGTTCTGACCTTCGTACGCGATCCGCACGAAGCCGTGAAAGAGGCACAGGTGATATACACCGATACCTGGACCTCAATGGGGCAGGAAGAAGAAGCCGCCAAACGCGAGCAGGTCTTCCCGCCGTATCAGGTGAATGCGCAGATGGTCAGTGAGGCAGATAAGGATGTAATCGTGATGCACTGCCTGCCCGCGCATCGCAATCATGAGTTGACCGACGATGTGGCGGATGGCCCGCATTCGATGATTTTCCCACAGGCGCACAACCGGCTTCACGCCCAGAAGGCGATCCTGGCTAGGCTTTTCGATGTTTTCTAAAAGAAAAAACACAAAGGACTCGATATGCACAAAGGTTTATTTTTCTGTAAGATTTTCCTTCGTGCTTAATAAGGTGAACAAATGAATACAAAAGATTTCATTGCCATCGAAGAAGAATATGGTGCTCACAATTATCATCCGCTGGACGTAGTAATCGAACGGGCAGAGGGCGTTTGGGTCTACGACGTGGATGGGAGGAAGTACCTTGATTGTCTCTCCGCCTATTCAGCAGTCAACCAGGGACATGTCCATCCAAAAATTTTGAACGCGTTACTCGAACAAGCGAAGAAAGTTACGCTGACTTCACGCGCGTTCCGCAATGACCAACTGCCGCTGCTTTACAAAGAACTTTCCGAGATGACTGGCTATGAGATGTCACTGCCGATGAACAGCGGCGCGGAGGCTGTCGAGACCGCGCTAAAGCTGGCGCGCAAGTGGGCATATCAGGTCAAAGGTGTGCCGCGTCATGAAGCAGAAATCATTACGGCAGCAGGCAACTTCCACGGGCGGACCATCTCGATCATAACGTTTTCCTCCGAGCCGCTCTATCGTGATGACTTCGGTCCATTCACGCCGGGGTTTGTGAATGTCCCTTACGGGGATGCGGAAGCGATCGAAAACGCGATTACGCCGAACACAGCCGCGGTCATGTTGGAGCCAATACAAGGCGAAGGTGGAGTCATTATCCCGCCGCAAGGTTATCTAAAGAAAGTTTCCGAAATCTGTAATAAGAACAATGTCCTGCTGATGGCGGATGAAATTCAGACGGGTCTGGGTCGCACAGGTAAATTGTTTGCCGCAGAGCATGAGGACGTCCGCCCGGATGTGACGATCATCGGTAAGGCGCTCGCTGGAGGGTTTTATCCGGTTTCGGCTGTCCTAGCAGACAAGGATTTGCTGGGGCTCTTCCATCCGGGTGAGCATGGGTCTACGTTCGGTGGAAACCCACTTGCGGCAGCCGTGGCGCGGGCGGCGCTGCGCGTCATCCGCGAAGAAAACCTGGCAGAGCGTTCCCTGGAGCTCGGCGAGTATTTTATGGAGCAGTTGGCGGAGATCCCCAGCCCCCATGTAAAGGAAGTACGCGGGAAAGGACTGCTGATTGGCGTGGAGCTGA
>JAICRQ010000425.1 GCA_025966435.1 Anaerolineales bacterium
CGTTGGCTCGACAAAAATATTGGTTTTCTGCTTTAAATAAAGGAAGAGGAGCCGATGGCGCTCTTTCGATTCGCACCTCGGGCAGATGGCATTCGGCCGCGGGTGAGGAACCGAATGTGGGTAAAAGGAATTTCCCTTCCAACCGCAAAATGGACATTCAACTGTCCACCCAAAGTGCTGTATCTTGCGTCCTATTTGAGTGAGGCCTGGACGGCTCGCATACCAGCGCAGCTTTCCCCAAGCCGCATGAAGAACGGGAAAGCGGCGTCCCGCTCGTTTTAACGCTTCCACCAAGTTGTTCATCGTACACTCCTTCTTCCCCGATATCTCCATTGTAGGTGAGGCATAACAAAAAAGCAAGTCAGATATAACATGACATTTATGTTTAATTAAATGATTCCCTACACATTGGAATCATAGCACTGCTATAATTCATCGCATGACCGCATTGAAGAAACCATGGAAGCAGTTCTGGACCCGCGACAGCAGCATCCTGCTGGGCGGGTTTTTCGTTACGATCTTTCTGATCGTCTACATCTGGTGGCCGCTGGCAGTGGAGTATTTTGCCTACGTAGATTGGAGCGGCGCCTGGTGGCGCTACATCGATTGGCTCTTGATCGGCATCTTCGCGTTCATGTCCATCACGATCATCGCCCGCGCCGACCTCAAAACAGACCTTCTCATCATCTTCGTTGGACTCTGCGGCGGGCTGGCGATCGAATCATGGGGAACGCAAACCAATCTTTGGCACTATTACACCGCCGAACGTCCGCCGCTCTGGATCATCCCTGCCTGGCCGATCGCGAGCTTATCCATTGATCGCATCACACGTGCATTAAGCTTTTTAACCACAAAGGGAGCGAAGATCACTAAGGTTTTTAAGAAGAACCCCTTTGTGACCGTAGTGTCGTTCGTGTTTAATTTTAGAACTCTTTATTGGCTCACGTTTGCTTTATTTCTCTTCCTCATGGTGAACTTCGTCGCCCCAACCTTTGACAAGTCTTTTACCTGGCTTGCGCTCATTCTCTGCACTCTCCTCATTCTTACGCCAACGGATCCCCGATTCGCTTTGCTCACTTTCGTGGCTGGCACAGGGCTGGGCTATTATCTTGAACTGTGGGGTACTACGCGTCAGTGCTGGACGTATTACACATATCAAACGCCGCCGTTGTTTGCTGTCCTTGCGCATGGAATGGCAGCGGTCGCGTTTTGGCGGGCGGGACTGATTCTGAAAACCGTTTGGGGGAGATTCAGCTTCTTAAGAAAGCAGCAAAGGTCGCTTTCTTCAGAATCGTAAATCACCCATTGCGACATTGACAAGACCATCAGAGTATGAAGTAACGTGGCACGGAGAGCAAAGTGTTCCGTGTCTTTTACTCATCTTTCTATGGTTAAATCAAGTCGCTTGGTAGATCACACTTAAGAACGGAGAACTTGATACATGACACAACCCACAAAGATCACCGTCATTGGCGCGGGCTCTGCATCCTTCGGCGAGAACACACTTTCGGCGATCATGCGCTCGAAAAAATTACACGGCGCGACGCTCGCGCTGGTAGATCGAAATGAAGACAGCCTCGCGATCGTCAGCCGCCTGGCAGATCGTCTTAATCGTGAGTGGGATGCACAATTCACCATCGCCTCATATACGAACCATGAGGAAGCATTACCGGACAGCAACTTTGTCGTCAATGCCATTGAGGTGGGGGCACGTGAAAATCTATGGAAGCAGGATTTTGAGATTCCCCTCAAGTATGGCGTGCGTCAGCCTTATGCCGAGAACGGCGGTCCCGGTGGCTTTGCCCACGCCGCGCGCAACATCGGCCCGATCATGCACATCGCCCACCACATGGAGGAAGCTTGTCCGGATGCATGGTTTATCAACTTCACGAATCCGATGATCCGCATTTGTGATGCGGTGAATCGTCATAGCAGGATCAAAGCGGTTGGGTTATGTCACCAGATTTATGTTGGCTATGTCATGGTCGGTGTTGCTCTTGCAAAGGATCTCGGCATCGAAGTGCCGGAAGAGTTAACAGGTATGCATGCCGCGATAGACCAGTTTGCCGGACAATACCGTGTGCGTCAGCAAACTGTGCCATTGATTGACATCCGCGCCGCCGGATTGAATCACTTTACATGGATACTCTCTATTCACGATCGCCGCACGGGTGAGGATCTTTATCCGTTATTTCGGAAGCGTTTCTTTGAGTTAGACCCGGCATTCGAACCGCTTACAAGAGACGTATTCTCTGCATTCGACCTGTTCCCTGTACCCGGGGATACACACTTGTGCGAATATCTTCCCTGGGTCAGCGACTCACAAACCCAGCCCTGGGATAAATACAACATTCGTCTCTATGATTGGGATCTAATGGCTTCCTTCCGTGACTTCGGGCTCGATCATATCAGCGAGATGGCGGGCGGTCATCAGACCATCGAGCATCTATTAGACACTGATTCGGAAGGTGCAGTGGAGATGATCGAGAATCAGGTCAGCGCGACTACGCATTATCATCTCGCAGCGAACCTACCGAATGTAGGCCAGATTGCCAATCTGCCTTACGGCGCAGCCGTAGAGACTCCCGTTATCGTGGATGGCGCAGGGATTCATCCCGTCCATGTGGGGGCGCTGCCCGAGCCTGTGGCAGAGTTGTGCCGGCGTGAAACGATGGTTGCGCAGTTATGCGTGGATGCAGCCGTCGAAGGCAATCGGGCAAAGGCGCTGCAGTGTCTCCTGCTGGACCCGGTCATCACGGATATTGAAACGGGCAGAAAGATCCTGGATGATTACCTGACCAGCTACAAGGAATATCTGCCTCAGTTCTGGCAGTGAATTTTTGTCGTTGCGAACCTGCCAGTCAAAGTAATCTCCTGATAAAACATGAGAATCATTTCGTTATCCAGTGATGACCACTCTCTCATCCAACAAGCCGCCCAACTGCTCGTGGATACGTTCCGCGAACATTGGCCCGATGCCTGGTCCACGCTTGAGGAAGGGCTGGAAGAAGTCCGCGAAATGCTCGAAAGCGAGCGAATCTGCCGTATTGCAGTGGACGAAAAGGGAAACTTATTGGGAATGATCGGTGGAATTCCCGGATACGATGGAAATGTTTGGGAGCTGCACCCGCTGGCAGTTCAGCCGTCGCTCCAGGGGCAGGGCATTGGAAGAGCGCTGGTGGAGGATTTCGAGGAGCAGGTGCGCTTGAAGGGCGGGCTGACGATCACGCTGGGAAGTGATGACGAAGACGGTATGACGTCACTCTCAAACGTCGATCTTTATGAAAATCTCTGGGAAAAGATACGGGATATCCGCAATCTGAAGAACCATCCCTTTGAGTTCTACCAGAAGATGGGATACGTCATCACAGGCATCGTCCCGGACGCGAATGGAAGAGGGAAGCCTGATATCTTGATGGGGAAGCGCGTGGGTTAATGTCATTGCGAGCGAAGCAATCTCCCGTTAAGGTAGGTAATGTAGCATTCCTAAAAGAGGAGATTGCTTCGGCGAAAGAACACCGCCTCGCAATGACATGTATTAGTGCGTCTCCGTCACCTTGGTGATATTGCGCGGGGCTTCCGTGTCGTATCCCTTGACTTCGGTCAGGTGGCAGGCAAACAACTGGGCGGGGATAATGCTCACTAACGGGGTCAGCCATTCGGGAATCTGAGGCGGGAGCTGGATCGGCGATTGCGCGAGCACGAGCGCTTCCGGGGCATC
>JAICRQ010000410.1 GCA_025966435.1 Anaerolineales bacterium
CATTTCACCTTGAGGAGTTAAGCTATGACAGAAGAAGAATGGGTTCCCGCAAGCAAAGGAGAATTGATGTCTGCCATCCGGCGCGAGTGGCAGTCCCTGATGCATGTCGTTGCAAACCTTGAGATAGCAGGGAAGATCACTACACCCGATGAGGGCGGTTGGTCACCGAAGGATAACCTTGCCCATCTCGCCGAATGGATGAACGCACTGATGGGGTACCATATAGATCGCCGCCCACCCCATGAAGTATTCCGCGTTCCTGAAGAAGTGACCAGAGATTGGGATATGGAAGTGATCAACCCTGTGCTCTTCGAACGCAATAAAGACCGCCCGTTTGAAGATGTAATGAATGAATTGAAGCAGGTCTATGAGAAATTGATAGCGAAGCTCGACGCCATGTCTTTTGAAGATCTAATGAAGCCGCGTCATGCTGATGACCCGGAGAAACGTCCTCTGTTGATGTGGGTGCTGGGCGATACCAGCGAGCATTTTGCAGAGCATCGCGAGACGATAGAGAAAATGTTATAAGAGCAGATTTCGCACTGAGCGGAGCAGTAGGCGAAGTCGAAGCGTCTATCCTTATTCCTCATCCCCGCCTGTATCCCCTCCCAGATCGGGGATTGCCTTTTCGATATCTTCCGGGCTCTGCCCCGACTCAAGCCGGTCCACGACCTCGTCGAACTCGGGCGGTAAGTCCTCTCCCATTTCCTTTCCCATTTTCCGCATCATTTGTCCCATCGCTTTGGGGTCATCCTCGAGTCCTTCGAAGCCGGAGAAATCGTCCGCCATAGAATCCATGCGGCTCTCCTCAGATTTCGCAATACGGACCTTTGTCAGGCGGCGGCGCACATCCTTACTGCCGCAGTGGGCGCATTTGACGGTTTTTTTGCCGTATTCGTTGTAGGTAAGGAACACGTCGAAGCGCTGGCTGCATTTGTTACAGATAAAGTCATAGGTGGGCATACCTCTATTTTAATGGAATTGGGCAACCGCGTGGAGGTGGATACAAACTATGTATAGTTATAAAATATTCTTTCAAGGTGATAAAATAATCGCGTCATCCCGGTCTCAGGCGCAAAAGGAGAAACCATGGCAAAAGACTATCTTGAGGAAATGCTGGGGGAGAACGAACACATTTTGCTACGAGCGCGCAAGCACTGGTCTGTTCTCTTTGGCAATATTGTCCTCGAAATTTTTCTGATTATTGCCTTGATCGTGATCAGCTTCATTCTCCTTCCACTTGTAGCGTTCCCTGTGATGCCGCTTGGACTTCTTCTGGTGATCGTCCCCCTGATTGGGATGGTGCGTGATGTTCTTATCTGGTACAACCGTCAATATATTGTCACCAACCGGCGTGTGATTCAGACCGCGGGCGTCTTCAGCAAGGATGTTGTTGACTCCTCACTGGAAAAAGTGAACGATGTCAAATTGAGCCAGTCCTTTTGGGGCAGGATGTTCGATTATGGGGATATCGAGATTCTGACCGCGAGTGAGGTGGGAGCAAACGTCTTCCGGAGTATCGGCGGTCCAATCGATTTCAAGACAGCGATGCTGAATGCCAAAGAGAGAATGGGGTACGACGAGATGGGTGTCCGGCCGCAGTTATTGGAAGAAGACGTCCCCATGCTCATTGCCAAGCTCGATGGATTGCGCAAACAAGGCATTATCTCTGAAGAAGAGTTCCAGCAGAAAAAGGCAGAATTACTGTCAAAGATATAGTTTCATCACTGCTCAAGGCGGCGTCCTCGCCGCCGGGGACGGCGGCTGGAGCAGAGAGGTGCGAAGACTTTTATAAAAGTCTTTGCACCTCTTGCGTTCTTCGCGGTTGAAAACTCGGTTATACTTTCCCCGCTCATATGACAGAACATATTCGAAATTTTTGTATTATCGCTCATGTCGATCATGGCAAATCGACCCTTGCCGACCGCCTGCTTCAACTTACCGGCGCGATCTCCGAACGCGAGATGACGGAGCAGGTACTCGACACTATGGATCTCGAACGCGAAAAGGGCGTGACGATCAAGGCGTCCGCGGTCCGCATGTATTACACGGCAAAGGACAACCAGAAATACGAGATCAACCTGATCGATACGCCGGGTCACGTGGACTTTGGATACGAGGTCAGCCGGGCGCTCAAGGCGTGTGAAGGCGCAGTGCTGGTGGTGGACGCGACGCAGGGCATCGAAGCGCAGACGCTGGCAAATCTCTATCAGGCGCTCGACGCGGACCTGACGATTATTCCCGTCATCAACAAGATCGACCTGCCCTCGGCGCGCCCCGACGAAGTGGCGGAGGATATCGGCGCACTGCTCGGTGTGGATCCGCTTGATGTGCTTCAGGTCTCTGCCAAAGAAGGCGTCAACGTGGACCTGATCCTCGAAGCGATCGTCACGCGCATCCCGCCGCCAAAGGATGCGGACAACGTTCCTTTGCGCGCCCTCATCTTCGACTCGCATTACGACCCGTACAAAGGTGTGATCGCCTACGTGCGCGTCGTGGAAGGTTCTCTCAAATCTACTGACATTCTGCGCATGTTTGCCACCAAAGTGGACATGCGTCCTGTGGAAATCGGCATCTTCGCGCCGGGCATGAAACCTGTGCAATCGCTGGGGTCAGGAGAGGTCGGTTACATTGCGACTGGATTCAAAACCGTCCATGAGTGCCGTGTAGGAGATACGATCACGAGCGCAGCGAATCCTGCTTCGGCGCCTCTCCCCGGTTACCGTAACCCCAAGCCGATGGTCTTCGCGGGGATCTATCCTGTGGAAGCCGACGATTACAGCGATCTGCGCGAGGCGCTGGACAAACTCCAACTCAACGACGCATCCCTGACGTTTCAACCGGAGACCTCCCAGGCGCTGGGGTTTGGTTTCCGCGCCGGGTTTCTCGGTCTCTTTCACATGGAGATCATCCAGGAGCGCATCGAACGCGAATACGACCTCGATGTGCTGTTCACAGCCCCGTCGGTAGAGTATGAAGTGGTGATGTATGACGGTGAAACGATTCCGGTTGACTCGCCTGCCGCTCTGCCCGACGAAAGCAATATCGTGGAGATCCGCGAGCCCTGGATGACCATCGAGATCATCACACCAACCGATTATTATGGACCCATCATGGAGCTGGTGACCAAACGCCGCGGCATCTTCAAACAACAGGAATATCCCGCACCGCACCGCGTGCAACTTGATTATGAAATCCCTCTCTCCGAAATCATCGTGGATTTCTTCGACGATCTCAAGTCACGCACCAAAGGCTACGCGTCACTGGACTATCAGTTCCTTGAATATCGCCCGGATAAACTACAAAAACTGGAAATCCTCGTCAATGGGGAGCCCGTAGATGCGCTGGCAACAATTGTCCATGAGAAGAACGCCTTCTACAAAGGTCAGCGTCTGATTACCAAGCTAAAAGAACTGATCCCGCGCCAACTGTTCGATGTCGCCATCCAGGCGGCGGCCGGCGGACGCGTGATCTCGCGCGCCAACGTCAAAGCCACACGCAAGGACGTGCTGGCGAAGTGTTACGGCGGCGATATCACCCGCAAGAAGAAACTGCTCGAGAAACAAAAGAAAGGCAAGAAACGTTTAAAGATGGTAGGGAACGTGGAGATCCCACAAGACGCGTTCATGGCGGTGTTGAAATTAGATGAGGAATGATTCGTAGGGGCGGGATTATCTCGCCCATGCTTAGGGCCGGTTGATCCTGCCCCTACGGAGAATTGATTTCATGAAAGATCTAAAACGCTGGCTGCCGGGCGCGGTCATCAGCATTTTATTGATTGCCGCGATTCTC
>JAICRQ010000471.1 GCA_025966435.1 Anaerolineales bacterium
CAGACTGGCGGGTTGAAGTGGACCCCATAAGTTTGCTATAATCAATAGATTGATGCCAGTGCGAGAAACTCACGCTGAGCGGAGAAAGTCGTTAGGCGAGAGTAGGCGATGCTCTCCTAGCAACGACACAGAAAACACAGGAGTACACATCATGGAATCATTTTCCCGGGGCTGGTCGTTCCTTCAACAAGCCTGGCAAATGGCGTTCAAGGATAAAGACCTGATCAAACCCTCGATCTACGCCTTGGTCGTTGGCAGCATCGTGTCTGTCATAGGGTCCATCCCAATTATCATCGCGGCATTTTTCCTCGGCGACGCCGGGCGCGTTGGGCAATTCATCCTGGCAGTCATGGGTGCGTTCCTTGTCTTCGTAAACTTTGTTATTATCTATGTGTTTTCGGGTATGACTGTGTACCTGATCTATGAATATCTCACGCAGGGGAACGGCCGCCTGAACACAGCCTGGTCTATCGTCAGGCGCGACTTCTTCGACTTGGTTACCCTTGCGGCGGTGTCCACCGGCGTCAATTTGCTGAAGAATGCGGCGCGCAGGAATCGACGCGGTGGGATTGCAGCGGGACTCATGAGCGCGGCAGCCAGTTTCCTCGAAGTCCTCTGGACGGAAGCTGCGTTTCTCATCCTGCCGGCGATGGTGATTGAAGATATGAATCTGTCGAATGCAGCAAAACGCGTGACGCAGATCGTCAAGGAGAATCTGTTGCTGGTCGGTGTGAGCACGGTGGGCGTCCGCGCCGTGACCGGGTTGATCGGCTTTCTCCTGGGCTTCGGCGGCGCGGTATTAGGGTTTGCTGTAGGTTATGGGATCATTGCCGTTCTTGGTACCGGCACGCTTGGCTTGGTTTTTGGAATTGGCCTGGGCGTGTTGATCTTCCTGCTATTCACGATGGTCGGGAACGTAATCGGCACGTACACCTCGACGGCGTATCACACCTGTCTGTATCTATGGGCGCGCAATGTGGAAGTGGCGCAGAGATCAGAGCAGCCCATTCCTGTCGCTGCACCGGCGCCGCTCGCCGCTGTGTTAGGATAAAATGCAACCTTCCTGCTTCTTTCATCGTTCCTTCGTGAAAGAAGCAGGAGGAAAGAAAATTCATACTCTTCGCAAGGATCTGTATGCAACCAGAACGACCCCGAGAACCCCGACGTGAAATGATTACCTGGGAGGAGGTGGATCGTCTCATCGATCACCTCATCCCGCAATTCCGCCGCGAATTTACAGCTATGGTCATGATCACACGCGGGGGCGTGATCCCCGGCGGTATGCTTGCCGAAGCCATGGATATTACACATATCCTGACCGCCGCCGTGGACTTCCCTGCACAATCTGCCAGCCAAAAAGCAAAGCTAATTGCCTGGCCCCAGTTCATTCAATTCCCGGCAGACGATAAACTGCGCGGCCGTCCCACCCTCATTGTGGATGACGTCTGGGGATCCGGGCGTACGATCACGGCTGTCAAGAACCGTGTTTCGGCGGCGGGCGGCTTCCCGGAAACTTGTGTGATGCATTTCAATCCCTATCGCAATCTATTCGGGCGGACGCGCCCCGATTACTTCGCGGCGGTAACGGATGCGTTCATCATTTATCCCTGGGAAATCGACCGCGGCGTAGATCAGATGTTGATGGGTGATGTGAGCAACAGGTAGAGATTGGAGCAAATTTAAAAAGGACAGCGGACGTTTTCCAACGCCCGCTGTCCTTTTTAACTATACCGACTTATCAGGGGAGTGCTTCGAAGTCTGAAATGGTCAGGTACAGCTCGTCATCGATTGCCTCTTTGACGACATCAATGGTGGCTTCTGTGGGGAAGCCGTAGGTGGAATCGTACTTGACAGTGACTTCATCGGCAGCGCCATTCTGTCCGGCTTCGAGCTCTGCAAAGATCAAGTCAATGGTCTGATATTTTCCGAAAAGTTCCATCAGGGTCGGGTCGATTTCTACCCCGTTATGAAACTCCATGGAAACGACTTGACCGTCCTGGACTTCGATGATTAGAGGCATATTCTCCACGAATACGCAGAAGCAGCTCAGGTGCAGGTTGTAGCGGTAATGGGAAATATTCGCATTCTCCCATTTTTCCCTGTTTTGCCCGATCTCGGTCTGGCTGCCACCGACGGTGGCTGCAGCGCAAGCTGACAGCACGATGGCCATAAGTGTAACTATGAATAAAAGTTTCTTCATTCTGTCTCCTTTGCCGAATTGACGAACCGCCCGATGAAAAAGTTCCCCAATCAACTGTTTCTCATCTGAGTGTCAGGCATTCGTTTAAGGAGTACTTCAAATGAAGAAAACATGATCGAGAGCTTGGCGCTCGATCAATGATCGTGCTCTGACGGCGGGCTATCCTGCACCGGGACGTGTAACGGGAGATCCTGATAATTTTTGAAATGCAGGGTGACTTCGATCTCATCCCCAGCTTTGAGATCCTGCTCCAGATTGACCAGCATGATGTGCGGTCCGCCTGGCTCGAACAGGACCTCTTTACCTGCTCTGAGCGTGACAGACTGCAGCTGACGCATCTCCATTACATCCCCATTCGTCGTGCTCTCGTGCATTTCCACTGCCTCCGCCACATCGGAGCTGACGCGGATAAGCTCCTCAGCCGCCGCCGAGTGGATAACAAAATATACAGCGCCATTCCCTCCCTGTGCGGCGGGTCGCGTCCAGGCATCGCGAACTTCCACGCCCTCAGCCGCCGGAGCGGTGCAGCTACTTGAGAAGACCACAATCGCCAGAGTAA
This sequence comes from Anaerolineales bacterium, assembly GCA_025966435.1. GTDB lineage: Bacteria > Chloroflexota > Anaerolineae > Anaerolineales > Villigracilaceae > Defluviilinea. The sequence goes on from JAICRQ010000471.1 coordinate 2,760, forward strand.
ATACTAAAATCCGGTTCACAGTTTTCCAATCCTTCTTTTTTTTTCGTCGAGATTAACTAACTATAACATTAACAAAAAAACGCGACCGGGAACCACTCTCGATCATTTCAGCGCGTATCTCCGTCCCTTCCAAAGGACGCCTTTGCCGGACAGAACCTTCCAGGTGGAAGTGATCATCATCGCCGCAAACACAGCTGCACCTAAAGGAAGCGTGAAGGCATACCAAGGTGAGATTCCCATACCAAGCGCAACCCGTGCCCGCATATAGATCACCAACGTCCAGAGGACGATTGCCTCGAAGACCACCGTCAGCGCAAGCCACCCGCCACCTTGTAAAAACCAGAAAGCTCCCAACGCGGGCCAGAGCGGCAGAATGACCGCGGCAAACAACGCGAGAAAGGCTCCAACGACACCGAGCAGCATGAGCGAGGAACGATCCCTCAAGCCGAGATAGATATTTTTCGTCCAGCCTTCCCACATCTCGGATAGAGAGGTGTACATACGCGTTCGGGCGACGGCATAGCCGTTGGCGACGACTAAACGGTACCCGTTCCATTTGACCTGTTCCGCGATGGCTTTATC
>JAICRQ010000210.1 GCA_025966435.1 Anaerolineales bacterium
ATTCTCGATGTGCTGATCGTCTCCTCAGGGTTTGTATTGCGGGTCGCAGCCGGTGTGATTTTGATCTTTCCGGTGGAGCGATTTTCGCCGTGGTTGTATATGCTTACGATCCTTTTCTCGCTCTATATTGGGCTGGGGAAACGCCGTGCCGAGCTGAATCTGCTGGCGGAGGGCGCCAGTGCACACCGTAAGGTGCTTGATGGATATACCCTCCCACTGCTCGACCAGTACATTACGATTGTTTCGGGCATGACGATTGTTGCCTATTCTCTTTACACGTTCTCCGCGCCTAACCTGCCGGAAAACCAGTCCATGATGCTCACGATTCCCTTCGTTGTCTATGGCATTTTCCGTTATCTGCAACTGATCCAGATCGGCCACGAGGCGGGTTCGCCGGATGAAGTGGCGTTGAAAGATCGCCCCCTGCAGATCACTGTGTTGTTATGGGGGTTGACTGTGATGGCAATTTTTTATTTATCGTAAGACAGCTGTTCATCCGTCCTACTCTTATGACGACAGCTTCCGCGCCCGGCAAGATCATCTTATTCGGCGAGCACGCCGTGGTGTACGGTCGGCCGGCTTTGGCTGTCCCGGTGACACAAGTCCATGTGGAGGTGAATGTTTCCGATTCCGCGAGCCCGGGGATCTGGATCGACGCCTCGGACGTGGACTTGCACGCGGAACTGAACACGCTCCCTTCTGACCATCCGATTGCTTCCGTCATCCATAACTTTTTGTTTCTCTCACGTGTGTCCACGTTTCCCAATCTTGAAATAAAGATCACTTCCACGATTCCCGTGGCATCCGGGTTGGGCTCCGGCGCCGCAGTGACCGTGGCTCTTACCCGAGCCTTGGCTTCCCACCTTGACCGTTCCATGACCGATGCAGAAGTCAACGCGTTCGCGTATGAGATCGAAAAGCTCCATCATGGCACCCCCTCGGGGATTGATAACACGGTAGTTACCTATGCCAAACCCGTTTACTTTGTCAAAGGTGAGCCGATAGAGGTATTCAAGGTAGGAAAACCGTTTACCATCCTAATTGCCGACACAGGCATCGCTGCGCCGACCAAGGAATCTGTTGGCGATGTGCGGCGTTTGTGGAGGGAAGACAAATCGCGCTGGGAAACGATCTTCGACAAGATCGGTGAGATCTCGTTCACTGCCCGCCGCGCCATTGATGCAGGAAAGCCTGAGTTCCTGGGGGGGCTGATGAATGAAAACCACGCCCTGTTACAGACGCTAACGGTCTCTTCACCGGAGTTGGATCGACTCGTCGAATCTGCGCGGGGCGCAGGAGCCTTGGGTGCCAAGCTGAGCGGCGGTGGGCGCGGCGGCAACATTATTGCGTTGGTTGACTCTGAAACAGCAGCACCTGTTTCCCTGGCGTTGCGGGAAACAGGTGCAAGGAATACCATCACTACACAAGTCTCATGAAGTGGCTTACGCCGCTGCCGGGTCACGTGGCAGCGGAATTCACTATTTCGATGGTGGTCTATCTACGATCTTTGCTTTAGAGCTTCAACAGTTTATCGCCAATCAACCGGCGGTGTGAGACGCGCATACAGGCGTCCATCACGACCTGTAAGCCCGCCTCGCGCGCCTTTTGCGCCGCCTCTTCATTGACAATCCCCTCCTGCATCCAAACAACCTTTGCGCCAGCCTTGATGGCGCTATCCACGACAGGCGGCACGTCCTCCGGTTTGCGGAAGACCTGCACTACGTCGATCGTTTCCGGAACTGACTCCAGATCAGGGTACGCCTTTTCGCCCAGAATCTCGTCTGCGGTGGGATTGACAGGAATGATGCGATAACCCTGGTCTTTCAGATACTTCACGATCCAAAAGCTCTCTTTTCCCTGGTTGGAAGACAACCCGACGCTGGCGATGGTCTTTGCGGATACAAGGATATCCTTCAGCATTTGATCATCATTCATGTTTTCTCCTATAAGTTTCATGTCATTGCGAGGAGCGCTCTTGCTCTTTGCGACGAAGCAATCTCCTCATAGTAATGTGAGATTGCTTCGCTACAGCTCGCAATGATACTAAGATTTATTGATTTTCACCGACAACGCAACTCGAAACGTTGTTTCGCCAGGCTTCGATTCAACAGTCAACTGTCCATGGTGGCGATTGGCAATAATATCATGGGAGATGTGCAAGCCTAATCCCGTACCGTGACCGGGCGCTTTCGTCGTGAAGAACGGCTCGAAAATGCGCGATTGAATGTCCGGTGGAATGCCAGGTCCGTTATCTGCGATCTCGACAATGACGCGCTGGTCTTCCTGGTAGGTTTTGATCCTGATCTCGCCCTTGCCGTTCATGGCATCCACCGCATTGTCGATGATATTCGTCCAGACCTGGTTGAGCTCGCTGGCGTAGGCTTCAATACGCGGCAGGTCTTGCGCGTATTCGCGCTTAACAGTTACACCTTTTTTGAGCTTATGCTGCATGATTAATAGGGTATTTTCCAAGCCTTCATGAACATCCACTTCGAGCAGAGGTGCCTGGTCGAGATAGGTGTACGATTTCACTGCGTGGACGATCTGCGAGATCCGTTCTGTCGTTTGCAAAACTTCCGAGAGCAGCCCCATCATCAAACAGCACATACCCAGCCATGGAACGGCAAGAGCGAACAATGATGGCGGCAGAGTATTCTTGAGCTTCTCGAGCGCTTCTACCTCCCACCCGAAATTGACCATCGCCGGCGCCAGCTCCCAGGCGGACTCAACTCCGTTCTCTTCCAGCCAGGTTTGAAGGTGATCTACTAGATCGATTCGTTCCAGGGCATCCAGCCTGGTGGGCGACCCAAAACGACGCGTGGTTTCCTGAATAAAATCCTCCAGCCAGTCCGTCAGACCCAGCTGGATGGCGGCACTTTCGATTTGGTGGGTCAGTGTGAGCCAGCGTGATTGACTATCTCTTAATTGCGAGGCGCTCCTCTGCGCAGCGGCTGCAGGATTGTTCAACTCATGTGCCAGCCCTGCGCTCATCGTGCCGAGGGCGGCCATCTTTTCCTGCTGGTGCAACAGCGACTCATTTTGCGTCAGGCGCGACATCACCCAGTGCAAAACGGCCCTTGCCGCTGTGGTGCTGGATTGTAATAATGTTTCGAATGCTTCCTGCGGGATGCGCAGTACCTCGCCATCCGTTTTGGCGATCAGGGTGGCGTTGCGCGGGGCGCGCGAGAGCAGAGCCATCTCGCCAACCACATCTCCCGGGTTGCGCACATCGATCTTGATCAGTGATTGCCCCGTTTGCTTTTGTACTTCGAATTCACCCTGCATGACCACATATGCGGAGTCGCCCGGCTCTCCCTGACGGATTAGAACGTATCCCGCGCGCAGAGAAACAGGTTCAGCCATATCCATCAGCTTCTGCAGCTCTTCATCGGACAAGCCCTGAAAGAGAGGAGATTTGCGGAGGTCTTGGAGGTTCATAATAAAGAATCATGTCATTGCGAGGAGGAGTGGAGCGACGACGAAGCAATCCCCTCATTAGCAAGGGGTTGCTTCGCAGCGTGCGCTCGCAATGACATGCTACAGCGCCTTCAAATATTCCTTCATCAACGCGAACGCGATCGCGCCTTCGCCGACCGCCGAGGACACGCGGTGATTCGTCCCATAGCGCACATCGCCCGCTGCGAAAATGCCGGGGATACTGGTCTCCAGCAGAAACGGGTCACGCTCCAGGGTCCAGCCTTGCGGCGGCTTTTTATCCACGATGAGATCTGCCCCGGTATAGATATACCCTTTATCACTGCGCTTCACCAGGTCCGCCACGAGCTTGCTTTGCGGACGCACGCCAATGAACACAAACATCGCCGCCGCGTTGAATGTTTGGGTTTCATCCAGGACGGTATTCCTGACGATAATCTGTTCGAGTGTGTTCTTGCCTCGCACTTCGACCAGGTCAGTGTTCAACATTAATTGGATCTTTGGATTCTGCTCGAGAGCATCGACCAGGTATTTGGAAGCGGTCGGCTTGGGACCGCGGATGAGCACCCGCACCCTGCGCGCAAACTGACTCAAGTAAATGGCACCCTGCGCCGCCGAGTTCGCACCGCCGACGACGAATACATCCTGATCTTTATAGTTCATCGCTTCAGTATAAGCCGCGCCATAGTAAATGCCGGCTCCGGTCAGCTCCGCCGCACCCGGCATTTTGAGCGTGTGAAAAGATGCGCCTGTAGCGATGAGCAGCGCGTGACAGGAAACCTCCGCGCCGTCGGATAATTGAATGATGCGATAAGTATTCTTAATCACCACCTGCTTCGCCTCCTGCGCGGAAAGGATCTCCACCCCGAAACGCTTTGCCTGCGATACAGCGCGGCGGGTGAGGTCATCGCCCGAGATGCCCGTGGGAAAGCCAAGATAATTTTCGATCTTCGGGCTGCTGCCTGCCTGCCCACCTGGCGCGGCGCGCTCGATCACGAGACAGCGATAGCCCTCCGAGCCGGCATAGACGGCAGATGCCAACCCCGCGGGTCCGCTCCCCACAACCACAATGTCATAGAACGGCAGATCGGCGCGCGTCTGCAACCCGACCTTTTCTGCGAGCTGCGTGAGTTCTGGTTGTATCAGAGTTTTCCCGTCTGGGAAAAAGACGACCGGAAGTTTAGTGACTTCTGAGGAAACTCCCTCCACTAATTCACGTGCGGCGGCATCTTTTTCGATATCCAGCCATTGATAGGGAATTTGGTGCCGCGTTAGAAAATCCTTCACCTGATGGCTCGACAGAGACCACAACGTCCCCGCCACTCGGATCCCCTCATACGGCAGGCGGACGTGGATTTTCCAATCCTCCAACAGCTCATCCAGAATCGGATACAGCCTTTCCTCCGGCGGGTGCCAGGGCTTCATCAGATAATAATCCAGCCCCACCTCGTTGATCGAATCGATCGCGGCTTGCGTGTCGGCGTATGCCGTGAGCAAAACGCGTTTGGCTTGCGGATATGCCTGGATGGCTTCCTCCAGAAATTCCACACCGCTCATCTCCGGCATGCGCTGGTCGACCAGAAACAGCGCGACCGTCTCACTGCGCTGCTGGATCTTCTTTACATAATCGAGGGCGGTTCTGGCGGAGTCAATCGGCAGGATGCGATACTCCTGCCCGTAGTGGGCGCGCAAGTCGCGCTCCACCGAGTTCAATACAGAGACATCATCGTCAATGGTGAAGATGACTGGTTTTGGCATCTGGCTATTGTTTCTTGATTTCTACTGCAGGAGCGTTTGGGGTCGCGGCAACGGTTCGTTCCTCTTTCACTTCCGGGAACTCCTGTTCTCTCCTCGTGGCGCTTTCTGCTTTTCTGCCAAACCAGAAGGAGGCTACGGGGTTAAATCGGATGAAGATCTCGTAGATCAAAATCGGACCGATCACGCCCATCACGAATCCCACGACGATGCCCAGCGGGAAGTTGCCGGTCACGTTCTCCACCTTTTGCGCCCAGAACGCCTGAATAGGCACATGGAACAAGAGGATGATTAAGGAGATATTTCCCAGATATTTCAACACAGAGGCAAGGCGACTCGTGTGCCGTTCAATCTGGCGCGCCAATGCCAGCACAAACAAAATGCCGAGAATCGCCTCGGTGGTATTCACCAGGAATGATTCGTACAACCGGATGTTGAAGTCGATCTCGTAGGGGAAGAGCATGTTAAGCAGGAGGACGATCCCGCCTGTCGCCGGGAGAATCAGCCCGTTGTCAAAGGTCTTTTCGGTGGTCGCCTGCCGCATTTCGTAGCCAAGGATGAAGAAAAAGCCAGTCACGAGAACAAGATCCAGGCTGAACGGCAGACCATACAACTGATAATCCTTGCCCAGCACCGAAAGCGGGAACGGGTAAAACGCATTCAGGAATGGCAGCGCGAGCCCGAGGGTCGCGAGCAGGATGCCCCACCTGACCCAGCGGTTGTGCACTTTGCCCACCAGTACGATAAACAGAAATGCATACAGGCTGACCACAAACAACTGCGGCAGGAACCATAATTGCACCCAGTCCAGGTAGTATCCACTCCCGTAGAGCGATTTGACCGTGCGCTGGATGGCGGTGTTAAAGCCCATCTTTTCGAAGGACACCGAGGTGAAATAGATCAGGAATATGGTGAAAAGATATGGTTTCAGGAGGGCGTTGAAGCGCTTTTTGAAGAAATCGAAAAAGGGGATCGCCGTATTGAGGAAGTATCCCGAAAGGAAGAAGAACAACGGCATGTGGAAGGAATAGATCAATCGCTGGACAAACAGGGAGATGACCTCAAAATCGTTGTGTCCCAGAACGACCAGCAAAATGCCGATGCCTTTTGCAATGTCAAGATATTCAATTCGCTTGGACATGGTGAGGATTCCTCGCCCCTGATTGTACC
>JAICRQ010000301.1 GCA_025966435.1 Anaerolineales bacterium
AACTGCTGCCGCAACCATCGCGAATTACGTGGTTGGATGGCTGACAGTCCGCCGCCTGAGGACAAGGGCAAATCCGATCAATGCGAGAAGGCTCACCACCAAAGCGGGGATCAAATACGGCAGTTGAGTCGGCGCGGGGGATGCAGTGGACACAGCCACGGGCTCGGCTACAGTTTCCTTCGCCGGCGCAACCCCCTCCGGAGCCTTGACAAACGCAGATTGAACGGTGATGTGATTCTCGGTCAGCACGTCACGTAGAACGCCGTCGGCTTTGCGGTTGAGCAGGTGCCATTCGTCAATCGGCTGAAGTGTATCTCCCTCGAGCCGCGCTGTGTAATGGATATAGGCGGACTGTCCCTCGTTCGTGGGGTAGTAGATCATTTGTATGTAGGGAACCAGTTCCCCATCCAGGTTCAGGTGGGCGGTGAGGTTATAGCCTTCTCCCAGTCCTTCGGGCGGCTTGGAGAGGAATGCCTGATCAAAAAAGCCGGACTGCTCCAGGTTCATCATGGCGTCGTGATCGTTCAGCGACACCTCGCCTTTGATGCCCGGACCGCTGATGGTCAGCAAGCCCAGTTCCTTAGCAAATACCACCGTTGTGGAGATTGCCAGCAGGGCGATGAGTAAAAACACAAGCAAAATATGTTTATGGACCTTCATTTCAAATGCTCCTTTCGTAAAACCGGGTTGCCACACATAGCGTTTGGCGGCTTTTGTATATCAGGTACACCGTTGGCAAGAATCAGGTTCCCATAAAATTCTGAGTAGGGCGGGATGGTATCCCGCCAAATTTAGGATAGACGGGATACCATCCCGTCCTACTGAGATCTTGCGATGATTTTGTATAGCATACCGCTGTTACCAACAGCGCCCATCCCCGGAGCCTTCGTAAGCAGATACAGTTCCCCGCTTTCATCCTCTCCAATTCCTAACAGTTGCCCGATTTCGATTTCCAGTTGAATTTCTGTAATTTCCCATAACCCTGAACCAATAATAGGAGGATAGGCGGCAAATAAATGACCGTTGCCGCGCCCCCAATCACCAAACACGTAGCTGCCCTTCAATTCCGGGATGTCTTCGCCGCGATACACCACCCCGCCGATGATCGCGGACAGATCTCCTTCATGCGCGTAAGCAATAATCGGTTCCGAAAGCATACTGGTGGCACAGCTTCCCAGCGGTTGATTCCAGTTTTGCGAATTAAAGCAGGTTGTCCCTTCGCGTATGGGCCAACCGTAGTTCCCACCTGCCTCCACCATGCTCACCTCCTCCATTAAAGCCTGCCCGACGTCTGCCACAAAGAGACGAGGCTTTGCTGGATTGGAAATGTCGAAGGAAAAACGATACGGATTGCGAAACCCGTACGCGAAGATCTCAGGTCTGCCTCCCCCGGAAATGAACGGGTTGACCGCAGGGATCGCGTAATTTTGACCGGCACCTCCTGTCCCGTTGACATCGATGCGCAGAATCTTTCCGAGCAGGGACGATGTGTCCTGCGCGAATTTCCCCGCCTCTACAGCCGGATCACGCACGCTATCTCCCGTTGCAATATATAAATATCCATCCGGACCAAACGCAATATGCCCGGCTTCGTAGTTGTAGCCGGGCTTGTCGATTGCCAGCAAGATTCTCTCTGAATCCGGATCGGCTTGGTGGGAATCCTCCCTTGAAACCGTGAACTCCGAGATATAGGTTGTATGGTCCCATTCCTCGGGTGACAAGCCGTCTTGCAGCGGCGCGCTGTAAGAAACATAGATGCGACCGTTGGAAGCGAACTCTGGGTGGAACGCCAAGCCGAGCAGTCCGCGCTCATCGTAGAACGAGTTCAACTCCACCACCTGTGCACGCAGATCGAGAAAAGGCTGTTCAAGCCGCTGACCTCCAGAGATGATCCAGATCAGACCGGTTTGCTCCACAACAAAAAAACGCGCGCTTCCATCGCCCGGATCGACCAGGGCAACCGGAGAGGTAAAGCTATCCGCTACCAGTTCCAACGCGACTTGCAGGGGCGGGTTTCCTCGCAGATTGCATCCGTGCAAGCCGATAAAGCTCATAAAAGAAATGAGAGCGAAATTTACAAGAACTTTCATGTAGACCTCGAAGGTAAGTTAGGCTGACAGCCTTACACGTACCCTCAAACGGTAGAAGTGGCGGGTTGCCCTCATCAGGGCGTTACGCAGTCAACCCGCCCTACACATAGCTGTTACAGTTCTGTAACAGGGCGTTAAATGGGGAACTTTCATTTTTTAAATGCCGTCCATCAGCAGCACAACATGGAGGTGCGAGATGAAACTAACGACCAATTCAATTCTTATTGTATTCGGCATTATTGCCTTAGCGTTCATTTCATGTGTTCCGGTGAGCTTGATTGCGATGCCTCTCCTGCAACCGGCACAACCCTATGAAGTGGACTCGATTGAAACGATTCAAGCCATCGTGACCCAGACCGTGGCTGCCGCGCCGACGTCGATCCCCGCGACGGCGACGCCAGTCCCCGCGACCAGCACGCCGATCCAGCCTACCAATACGGCCGTTCCCACCGCTATCGCGTACTGTGACTGGGTGGCGTTCGTCAAGGATGTGACCATCCCCGATGGGACGCAGCTATCTGCGGGTGAGGCCTTTACAAAGACCTGGCGCTTGCAGAACCGCGGCACCTGCACATGGACGCCTGATTACATGCTGGTATACACCAGTGGAGACCAGATGGGTTCCACGACGGCCGTCCGCCTGCCCGGCAACGTCCCTCCCGGTGGGACTGTGGATGTGTCGGTGACACTCACGGCGCCTGCCCTGAATGGGTATCAGAGAAGCTACTGGATGCTGCGTAATCCTTCCGGCGCGCTGTTCGGTTCCGGCAGTAAAGCGAACGAGGCCTTTTATGTAGAGATCAAAGTGAAAAAGGAGCTGCAGAACGGTACCGTCTCAGGCGCTCTGTGCTACCCCAGCGAGTTCAACCCGCCCATGACGCTCTACTTCGAGAAAGCAGGAACGACAGAGACGATCCAGTTTGCCATTCCTGAGGACCAGAATTTCTTCAGTGTCTCGCTACCGGCCGGCAAGTATTATGCCTACGCCTGGGCGCCCGGCTACAACCTGGAAGGCGCCTACACCGACTCGAACGATCTGATGAAGACGTTCGTTGTCTCGGGCGGACAAACCACAGCAGACATCAATCTGTGCAGTTGGAGTCCCTACCCACACGGGCGTGGACAGTAATAAACGAAAGAGTGCGATCCGCAGCGGGTCGCACTCTTTTTATTCGATCTCGAAGGAGTAAAGAACTGTTTCCATCTCCTGCGGCGTTAACCCGCCGTGGTGACCGTAAAACCGCTGCTCGAACTTGTCTTTTTCATACCACCACACCGATTCATAGCGATAAGGGAGGATGACTAAATTGCCGGCTCGTTCCCGAAAACGGGATGAAACCTCCGGACCGAAATACCCATCGCCGATAAGAGTTTCCGTTTTCACCACATCAGCTTTCCCTTCCAGCCGCGGCGCCAGAAAAGACTGTGCCTCTTCCAATAGATCATCTTTGACGTAAAGGAACATATCCCGTGGGGAACCGGCGGGGACGAGCAACTGTCCTTTGAGATTCGTCTTGAGGAAACGCTCAATTCCAGAAAATTGTGGAGCGCGGTTCAAATAAATCGTTGTCTTAGGATCGATTTCCACCTGACCGTGGTCGGCGGTCATCAGAAACAAAATTCGTTTTCCCTGAAATACACGCTCGAAATAGTATTCCATCATCAGCAGGAACGTCTCGATCTCGGCTTCGGTCTGTGGCGCAGCCGGACCGTATTCATGGGCAAGGGAGTCGATCTTATCAAGGTAAAGATATATATAGGTAGGCTGCTTCTGTTCTTCCAGCAGTAGTCTTACATTGATCAATGCTTCGGAAAATGTCTTGAATGCACGTAATTCCGCGCCATCCATCACTGCCCTGGAATAGGTGGACGGTGTGTAATCCCGTATCCCAAACACAAAGGGCTTTACCCCCATCTGTTTCAATTCCGGGTAGAACATCCCACGCGGGTATAAATACGCGGGCTGGATTCCCGTGGGTTTCAATAAATCGCGCTCCCAGAGCCCTGAGTAGGAAAACAACAGTGGCGCAATAATAGCATCCACCAGCGGCTCGTAGTAAATCCACTCATGGACGCCGCTTTGCCCAACGTTCCAGCCGGTGTGAATGGTCGTCAGGTGTGCTGCCGTTGTGGAGGGAAATTGCGAGATCAGCTTCTCGACGCGTCCCCGTTTTGCCATCCGCTGGAGGAATGGCGCATCCTGGAAACGCTCGAAGAACCGCCAACCGAAGCCATCCACCAGGAACAGGACGACGGCATCATATTCGCCCGAGCCGAACGCGCTCTTGATCCGATCCGGGATTCCTGCAAAGCCGCCTTCGTCATAGCGGGGCTTGATGAAATCTGGATTCATTTATGTTCCCCAAGCATCATCCTCGCGGCGCGTCTTCCGATCTCCACCGCAAAATTCGTTCCGCGATCCCACGGGTAGACCTGGCTCATCGAGGCGAAGTACAATCCTTCGATGGGTGTTTGGATTGCGGGAATATTCTTTGAATGGTTCACTAGCGGCACGGGCTGTGCGTAATTCGTTTTATTCACCCAGATCTTTTTTACCCAATCGCGTTCGAACGCCGGATTGAACTTCTTCAGGGCGGGCAGAAATCGCTCCAGCAACTCTTCATCGCTCATCGAAAAATATTCGTGACCTACTTCCAGATAATCCCC